>CANHUG010000343.1 GCA_947462995.1 Verrucomicrobiales bacterium
CGCATTCCCCCCGCCTGTCGCCAAAGCTGTTGGCCGTCGTATTGTTGCAGCATTCAAGCGCTATCGCCTCCCGGAGGATAATCTGGCCATTGAAGCTCAATTGAAACTGTGTGACGAACCCACAAAACAAAAATCATGGCCAAGAAAATAAGCTCCAAGAAAAAGATTCTGGACTACTTGCTCGCTCATAAGGGGGAAATCGTATCCACCAAGGAGCTCCAAGAAGCATCTGGCGGGGCTTCCGAATGGGGTCGTCGGGTGAGAGAACTTCGGGATGAAGAAGGATACGACATCCTCTCCCACAAAGACCGCAGTGACCTAAAACCCGGTGAATACATTCTGGCAACCATGAAACGCCGCCCTGCCTTTAGGCGCAGCATCTCGAAAGAGACTCGTGCCATCGTGCTGGAGCGAAATGGATACACTTGCCAGATGTGTGGCTGCGCCGCAGGCGACCCAGACCCGTATAACTCAAATCGCACCATTCGCCTGACGATTGGGCACATCGTGGATAAGTCCAAAGGAGGCGAGGATATTCCTTCCAATCTTCGAGCTGTCTGCAGCAACTGTAACGAAGGATTACAGAATGCGGCTCCTATCAAGCCTGACAGATTACAGCTCCTTGCTCAAATCAGACGAGCCACCCTTGATGACCAGAAGATCGTGCTTGAATGGCTGCTAAGGAAGTTTAAACTGGAGGTGCGGCCACACCAATGAGCGAGGAATGGATTGATTCTGGAAAACAGCCTCTCCTCTCGGTGGATTCTCTGGGAAAAGGGATCCCTTCGCACTCTATCAACGGCACTAAAATCATCGCGCATCAGGTCTCGCATTCGAAATTCCTTTTTGCAACACCGTCCACCACAGCGCTCAATCTATGTGTTTGGTTTAAGTTGGAATCCGAAGATCTTGATCTAAATTGGAGCAAGTTGAGCCTCAAGGGATATACTGTGAAGTTTCATACTCGCGTGTACTGGGAAGATGGAATCCCGAGGACTGCTGTATCCATAAGATGCAGTACTGGAAAGCGCCTTACTGGCGTGGCATTTAAAGCAGTGCTTCGGCACGTGATCGAAGCCCTTCAAAAGTCTAACCAGAGAAGTTCCATTGACTCCGTTTTGCACGACGCCCTCTTTGAGTATAAAAGTGAAAATCAACACGCTCCTAATGAAGGCTTGCAGCGAAATCAAATTGTCGGATTGTACGGTGAGTTGGTTTTTATGAGTTGGCTTTCTGATCTCACCAATGACGCAGACAAAGCGTTCGACTGGTGGAAAGGATATCGCGCTGATGATAAGGACTTTCGGAATGGAAGCAAGTGGGCCGTTGAGGTGAAATCTAGTCGCGCAATGAAACGGGTCTTTGTTTGGATCAACGGACTCAAGCAGCTAGAAAGGGACGGCTCCCAGAGGCTTTTCTTGTGTCACTTGCATTTCGACTCCAGCGAAGGTGGCGTCAATATCTTGAGCAAGCTTGTCGATAGAATTAGAAATTCATTGAATCCAGATAAACAAATTGCATTTGACTGCGCGCTCCTTGACGCAGGATACGACACAACCATTGGAGTCGACTATGATGAGCTAAAGTTCACCGATCCTGATTGGACTTTCTTTGATCCACTTGAAAAAGGATTTCCAAGCGTGACAACTCGTGCAGTAAGTGGAGATTTGGCATTGATCCATGACCTGAAGTACAAGCTCCGGTACTCCGAGATCGAAAGTTTTAAAATCTCAAAGGATGTCGTCGCCGACACTATCACACACCATTGAAAGCAGCTTTCTCTGCGGCTTACAAGGACCACACCCGCCGCGACGGCATCAGCGACGCGGGCCTCGCCCATTTCCAGGCGGCCTATCCCGCGAAGGGCGAGGGCACCACCATCACCAAGGAAGACCTCTTCTACTACATCTACGGCCTCCTCCATTCCCCCGACTACCGCACCCGCTACGCCGACAACCTCGGCAAGGAACTCCCCCGCATCCCCGCCGTGAAGCGCTTCGCCGACTTCAAAGCCTTCTCCAAGGCCGGGCGCGACCTCGCCCACTGGCACCTCAACTACGAAACCATCGCCCCCTGCGACCGCGTCACCCTCGACACCGGCAAGCACGCCCTCAAAAGCCTCCAGCCCGCGCACTTCCGCGTCGAGAAAATGAAGTTCGCCAAAGTCCGCGACCCGGAAACCAACAAGTCCGTCAACGACAAGTCCACCGTCATCTACAACGCCCACATCACCATCCGCAACATCCCCGAGGACGCCTACGCCTACATCGTCAACGGCAAGCCCGCCCTCGAATGGGTCATGGAACGCCAGGCCGTCACCACCGACAAAGACAGCGGCATCGTCAACGACGCCAACCTCTGGGCCACCGAAACCATGAACAACCCCAGCTACCCCCTCGACCTCTTCCTCCGCATCATCACCGTCAGCCTCGAAACCAACCGCCTCGTCGCCTCCCTCCCACCCCTCGACCTCCCCTGACCGGAATCACCAGAACCCGCACATCCACTCAGGAAACCCCGGGAACGCCGACGTCCCCGTCGGCCCTCTCCTAACACTCCCACCCTCTCCCAACACGCCCCCTTTCCCTATTCACTATTTCCAATTTTCAATTTCCCCTCTCCCCACACGGCCACCTTTACTATTTCCAATTTTCAATTTCCCCTCTCCCCACACGGCCACCTTTACTATTTCCAATTTCCAATTACAACCGCTTCCACACCACCGCCATCTGCTCGCCCACCCGCGTCGCCTTGCTCCCCGGCCGCTATCACCAGCCCAACCAGAATCAGCACCCATGAAAACGAATCACACGACTCGCAGTTTGCTCATCGCCCTGGTCACTTCACTTGCGATCATTTCCACCCAAACGCCTGCCTCCGCCTGCACGCGGGCGCTCTACGTGGCCAAAGATGGCACCACCCTCACTGGTCGCTCGATGGATTGGGGCGAGGACATGCACTCCAATATGTGGGCGCTTCCGCGCGGAATGAAACGCGATGGCATGGGCGGCAAAAACACCGTCACATGGGAATCGAAATACGGCAGCCTCGTCGTGTCCGGCTACGACATCGGCACCTGCGACGGGATGAACGAGAAGGGACTGGTGGTGAATATGCTCGCGCTGGTCGAATCGGACTACGGCCAGCCCGCGGCCGGCGGCAAGGTGATCTGCATGAGCACATGGGCGCAATACCTCCTCGACCTGCACCCCACCGTCGCCGAGGCCGTGGCTGACCTCCGCAAGGAGGAGTTCCGCGTGCAGACCATCATCCTGCCCACGGGACGTCCCGCAAACATGCACCTTGCCATCTCGGACGCCACCGGCGACTCCGCCATCTTCCAGTACGTCGACGGCAAACTCGTTATCCACCACAGTAAGGATTACAAGGTGCTGACCAACTCGCCAACCTACGACAAGCAACTGGCCATCATGGAATATTGGAAGACGGCCGGCGGCCTGACGAAGTCATTGCCCGGCACTTCCAACGCCGCCGACCGTTTCGTCCGCGCCTCATTCCTGCTCGACGCGCTGCCAGTGGAGACCTCGAAGAACTACATCAGCGGCTCGCCCCAGCAGAAGTTCCATTTCCAGTCCGCGATGGCAGTACTTTCGCTCATGCGCAGCATCGGCACGCCGCTTGGCTTCTCCCTCGCCGACCAGCCATGGGTTTCCTCAACCATCTGGCGGACCGTCAGCGACAGCACCAACCGGATCTATCTGTTCGATTCCGCCATGACCCCCGCAACTTTCTGGGTGAAGTTGGATGACCTCGATCTCAAGCCCGGCGCACCGGTCAAGAAGCTCACCCTCACCGGCGGGAAGACCTACAGCGGCGACGCCTCCGACAAGTTCGCCGCAGCTGAGCCCTTCAAATTCGCCACGCTCGACACCAAGTTCGAAGAGCCGAAGAAGTAAGTCAGACAGGCCTCGCCTGCTACATGGACCAAGGCCACCTCCACTTCGAATACAACCTCATGATCGTCTATCGCTCGCTCGCAAAGTCAGCAGACAAGATCGCTCCCGGCAAACACACCATCGTCGTCGACACCACTCTCAAATCCCCCAAACCCGGCGCTCCAGCAGACATCGTCCTCAGCGTCGACGGCAAAGAGGTCGCCCGCACCTCCACACCCATGACCGTCCCCGCCCTCTTCACCGCCAGCGAAACTCTCGACTTCGGCGTCGACCTCGGCTCACTCGTCTCCCGCGATTACGCCGAACGCCGCCCATTCAAATTCGACGGGAAAATCGGCGCCGTCCACGTCCAGCTCAAATAACCCCTCCCACCAAGTCCGCCTCTCCCGCCCGCACCGCAGTGGCTCCAAGTCAACACGGTCAGCACAGTCAACACAGTCAACACGGTCAGCACGGTCAGCACGGTCAGCACGGTCAGCACGGTCAGCACGGTCAGCACGGTCAGCACGGTCAACACGGTCAACACGGTCAACACGGTCAACACGGTCAACAC
>CANHUG010000344.1 GCA_947462995.1 Verrucomicrobiales bacterium
GCACACCGGTACCGCTCGATCGCCGGAAATCCATAACCCGGCACTCTAACACTCGACACGAGCACCGGCTGCGGCCCCTCCCGCCGCACCGCATAATCCCGCGCCAGCGTCGCATCGTTCAGCAGCAGCTGCCCCATCATCAGCTCCCCCGGATGCGGCACCATCCCCTCGTCATGCACCGCCCCCGCCTCCCACAACCCGCCCTGCATCCCCTCAATCAACTGCCGCACCCCCGTCAGCCGTCCCGTCGGACTCCAATGCGTGTCGTGCTTCAGATACAGCAACTCCCCACCTTCCCCCTTCCGCTCCGCAAACACCTCCCACAACGGCACATAACTCTCCCTCACATCCCCCGCCCCCTCAAACGCCGCCCGCATCCGTCCCGGCAACTCCCCGCGCCGCGACCCGCGGTCCGCCCACCGGTGCAGGGTCCCCGTGAACTCCGGATAAACCGACGTCTTGTCAGGAATCGGGCACAGCACAAACCGCCGCCCGCTCCGCTCCACCACCCGCGCCAGCTCCACCGCCTGCTCCACCATCGTCTCCATCTCCCGCCGCGACCTCCCCTCAGGCACGTCCTCCAGCAGAAACAACCACCCTCCCCGCCCCATGCTCACCTCACCACTCCCCGGACAAACCGGCAACGGCTGCGCCACCCGCGCCACCTCATACCACACCCGGTTCCGCCACGAAATCGCACCCACCCGGAACGGCGAACGCTCAATCGCCCACGCCGCCGCCCCCCGACTCCACTCCGGACTCATCACCGTCGCCGCCTCAGGATACGCCGCCACCGGCCGGTTCCCTATCACTTCCGGCACCCGCGGACTCACCGCATAACTCAGCCAGAACGCCACCAGCCATCCCCCGCACCACAGCACCAGCACTTTCGACGTCAGCTTCTTCATGGCTCAGAACTGAAAATACAGAAACGGACTGTACCCGCTCGCCAGCACCTGCACCAGCACCACCGGAAACAAAACCAGCAGCACCACCCCACGCGCCCTCGCCGCCACCCCATCCTCACGCTCTAACAGCTTCCCCATCGTCATCCACCCCCGCGGCACCACCAACGCCATCGCTCCCACCCCAAGCGCCGCCATCGTCTGCACATCCATCAAACGCACCATCGCCCCCGGAAACCCCCAACGATTCCCCTCCCCCATCAGCGCCCGGAAAAACTCCAGCCCCCGCTCGCCATCCGGCACTCGGAAAATCGCCCACGACCCCATCACCACCACCAAAGTCAGCACCCGCCGCACCACCGCCCACCGATCCTCACCCACCCTCGCCAGCCCAGTCGCCCGCTCCACCATCAGCATCACCCCGTGATACGCCCCCCAGCACACAAACGTCCACGCCGCCCCGTGCCACAATCCCGTCACCAGAAACACCACCGCCAGATTCCGATACGTCTGCCACGTCCCGCCCCGGTTCCCCCCTAACGGTATGTAAAGATAATCCCGGAACCACTGCGACAAACTCATGTGCCACCGCCGCCAGAAATCCGTCACACTCACCGCCGCATAGGGATGATTGAAATTCTCCGGAAAACGGAACCCGAACATCCGCGCCAGCCCGATCGCCATGTCCGAATACCCCGAAAAATCAAAATAGATCTGCAGCGTATACGCTAACAAGCTCAACCACGCCCCCGACGCCGGCAGACGCTCAAGGTTGCCATCAAAACCACTGTCCGCCACCCGGCTGCACACGTCCGCTATCAGCACCTTCTTCCCCAACCCCCACACAAATCTCGCCGCCCCCACCGCCACATCATCCCACCTCTGCTCCCGCCGCCTCAGTTGCTCCGACAAATGACTCAGCCGCACAATCGGCCCCGCTATCAGATGCGGGAAAAACGTCACGCACAGCACAATCTCCAGAGGATTCCGGAACGCCTTCATCTCCCCCCTCCACACGTCCATCACATAACTGATCCCCTGGAACGTGAAGAACGAAATCCCGATCGGCAGCGCCACCGCCTCCCAACCCGCCACCGGATACCACCCGCTGATCTGACCAACCACAAAATTCGCATACTTGTAGTACCCCAGCACCCCCACATTGAAACCCAGCGCCAACCCCAGCAGCCACCGACTCCGCCTCAGCTCCATCCCCAGTCCAAACGCCCAATTCACTAGGCACGACACCACCAGCAGCACCACCATCCACCCACCCCCGTAGTAGTAAAACCACAGGCTCCACACAATCAGCACCAGATTGCGCCACCGCTCCGCACCCCACACCGCACTCAGCAGCACCAGCGGCAGAAACAAAAACAGAAATGCGGGAGACGAAAACACCATGCGGCCAGTCCTCCCGCTACCCGATCACCAGCCCACGGAGAAGCGCGATTCTCCTCTGTTCACGAAGTTTCATCCCCGTCGCAGCAATCCCGCAACGGCTCTCCCAGAGCAACCTCACCAATCCACCCGCAACCCGCCAGCTCAAACCATCGCCAGCACCTTCTGCACGACCTGCTCAGGATACGGCAACTGCAGCTTCTCCAGCGGCGGGCTGTAAATCGCAGGCGCATCCACCGCACTGATCCGCCCCACCGGCCCATCAAGATCGTCAAAGCACCGGTCCTGAATCAGCGACGCAATCTGCGCCCCAACCCCGCAGAACGGCTTGTTCTCCTCCACACACAACGCCCGATTCGTCTTCCGCACCGACTCAATGATCGTCTCCTCATCCAGCGGCCGGATCGACCGCAGATCCACCACCTCGCAATCAATCCCGTGCTCCTCAGCCAGAATCTCCGCCGCCTTCAGGCACGTGATCACCGCCCGCCCATGCGCAATCAGCGAAATGTCCGATCCCTCGCGCTTCACATCCGCCACCCCGATCGGAATCACATACTCCTCGTCCGGAACCTCCCCAGTCTCCCCGTAAAGCACCGTGTTCTCCATCACATACACCGGATCATTGTCCCGGATCGCCGCCTTCATCAGCCCCTTCGCATCATACGGCGTCGCCGGACACACCACCTTCAGCCCCGGCGTGTTCGCAATGAAATTTTCCGGCGTGTGACTGTGCGTCGCCCCCACATTCGTCCCGCCATTCGCAGGCCCGCGGATCACGATCGGACAATTGATCTTCCCACCGCTCATGTACCGGATCGTCGCCGCATTGTTGATCATCTGATCCCACGCCACATACGCAAAACTCCAGAACATCAGCTCCATCACCGGCCGCACCCCAAGCATCGATGCCCCAATCCCCATCCCGATGAACCCAGCCTCGCTGATCGGCGTGTCCACCACACGCTTGTCTCCCCACTTCTTCCACAACCCCTGCGTCACCTTGTACGCCCCGTCATACTGCGCCACTTCCTCACCCATGATCACGACGTTCTCGTCGCGGGCTAGTTCTTCATCGAGGGCATGTCGGATCGCTTCGCGGTAGGTAATGACTGGCATGGGAAAAATCAGAAGTTAGGAAAATCAGTGCAGAATCTCAGCGGTCACAGCGCCTCGGCCGTCCCCCGGAAATGAAAGGCACCTCGCCTCCCCCGGGATCCCGACCGTCTCGCCCGCCGCCACCTCAACGCTCAATCGTTGAAGAAATGACGGCCGGTCCGCCCGGCTTCCGTGAACTCGTCCACCTCGAAGTACACGTCCTTCGTGATGTCCTCAAACTCCGGATACGCACTCGCCTCCGCAAAATCAACCGACGCCACCGCCTCGGCCTTCGCCGCCTTGTCCAACTCCTGGTACACCGCATCCGTAATCACTCCCTCCTCCATCAGCCGGTTGCGCCACAATTGGATCGGATCGTGATGCTGCTTGAAACGCTCGATCTCGTCCTCCGCACGGTAGACCTTAGCCTTCGAATCCGCCACCGAGTGACCATAATGACGGTACGTGTTGATCTCCACCACCGTCGGCCGGCTCTCCTCATGCGCCCGCTGCACCGCAATCTGCATCTTCGCGCGCACTTCATAGAGATCCCACCCGTTGATCAGATCCCACACAATGTCATACCCATCCGCACGGTACGCGAGGCAGTTCTTGTACACACTGCTCCGCGCCTGACTCGTCCCCATCGAATACCCATTGTTCTCGATCACATAAATCACCGGCAGATCAAACAATCCCGCCAGATTCAGCGATTCATGGTACGCCCCCTGATTCACCGCGCCGTCTCCCATGAAGCACATGCAGGATCCCTTCAGGCCCTTGTACTTCACGTAATACGCTAGCCCAGCCCCGAGCGGCGACTGACCACCCACAATCCCGTGGCCACCCCAGTAATTCTTGTCCGGCGCAAAGAAGTGCATCGACCCGCCCTTCCCCTTCGAACATCCCGTCGCCCGCCCGAACAACTCCGCCATGCACTCCTCCATGCTCATTCCCACCGACAGCGCATGCCCGTGGTTCCGGTACGCCGTGATCATGTGATCATGCGCTCCCATCAGCGACGCACACCCCACCGCAATCGATTCCTGCCCGTCATAACGA
>CANHUG010000345.1 GCA_947462995.1 Verrucomicrobiales bacterium
CCTCACTCCGGCCGCAACGCAATCGTCAGCCAGCCCGCCAGCAGCAGCACACCCCCCAGCGGCGTCACCGGCCCCATCCACTTCATCCCCAGCGACACCATCGCATACAGGCTCCCGCTGAAAATCAGCACGCCCCCCAGAAACAGCCCCCACGCCCGCGGAGCCACCCCTAGCAACGCCAGAACCGTCATCACCACCGCGTGCACCAGATGGTAGAACACCGCCGTCTTCCAAGTCTCCATCCCGTTCGGCACACTCCCCAGCAAATCCTTCAACCCGTGCGCCCCGAACGCCCCCAGCGCCACCCCGACCGCCGCCAGTGTCGCCGATACCCGAACTCTCCAGTACGTCTTCATCCACGCACTCAACACCACCTCTCCCCGGCCGCAACCCCGCGGAACTCGGCCTGGACGCCCCGCCCCTTGCGCCCATCATCCGATCAGTCATGCCTCTCTCACCTCGTCTGCCACGCTGGTTTCCCCTCGCCCTCCTCCTCCTCGGCGCCTCCGCATGGCTTACCCTCTCGCTCTGGAACGACTTCCCCTACTTCTACCACACCGACGAACCCGGCAAAGTGAAGCAGATCGCCGAAGGCACCCGCAATCTCCATCACCCGCTCCTCCTCCTCGAATCCGTCGCCCTCGCCGTCAAAGCCCGCGGCCTTCAGGCCAATCAGGAAATCGTCGAAACCGGACGCGCCATCTCCGCCGCCTTCGCCGCCGCCGCCGTCGTCCTCCTCTCATGGACCGTCGCCCGCTCCCGCGGTCCGTGGATCGGCCTCGCCGCAGGTCTCCTCCTCCTCGCCCAGCCCGACCTCCACGAATACAGCCGCTACTTCAAAGAAGACGCCGCCCTCCTCTTCGGCGTATGCGCCGTCTTCGCCGCCATGCAGCGCTGGGAACAAAAACCCGGCACGCTCGCCGCCCTCCTCCTCGGCACCGCCGCCGCCCTCGCCCTCTCCGCCAAATACATCGGCGCAATCATGCTCCTCCCCGCCGCATGGATCCTCATCCCTTCCTCCAGCGGCCGCTCATGGCCACGCATCGCCCTCGCAATCCTCGCCCTCATCTCCGTCGCCGCCCTCATCAACCTCCGGCTCCTCACCGACCCCGACACATTCCGCGACTCCCTCTCACGCGAAACCTCCCTCGTCCTCGAAGGCCAGGCCGGTGTCACCAAATCCATCCCCCACGCCGGCTTCTTCGCCCGTCTCCTCAATCGCTCCGCCCACCTCCTCCCGCTCTGCATCCTCGGCACCCTCGCCGCATGGCGCGCCACCAAACCCGGCCATCGCACGGAATGGTTCCTCATCGCCTCCCCGCTCGTCCTCGCCATCCTCCTCTCCTTCTCCGCCAAAGACTCCGGCCGCTACTTCCTCCCCGCCTGCGCAGGCATCGCCGCCTCCGCCGCCACCGGACTCGCCGCCCTCGCCTCCTCCCCGCGCTGGCATCGTCTCGCCATCCCAGCCACCCTCGCCGCCCTCGCCCTCAGCATCACCCGCACCCTCCCCTACCTCAACGGCTTCCGCTCCGACGCCCGACGCAATCTCCTCGCATGGGCCGCCGCCAACCTCCCCGCCGACTCCCAACTCATCCAGGGCCGCAAGGTCTGTCTCCCCGACTTCTCCGGCCAGTTCGCCGACGGCTGGCACCACGCCCCCCAACACCTCTTCCCCATCGACTCCACCTCCTACCTCCCAGACCTCGCCCCCTCCCCAGCCGCACTCGCCGCCGCAGGCTACTCCCACGCCGCCATCGCCGGCGACGAATTCGAACGCTACCTCCGCTCCGACCAACGCCCCAAATCCGGTCGCGAATCCGAATTCTCCCTCCGCCGCAACTTCTACCTCGCCCTCGACTCCGAAGCCACGCTTCTCTGGTCCAGCCGACCAGGCAAAGTCGGTACCCACCAACCAGAACTCCGGCTCTACCGCCTCCCCTCTCCCCCTCCCCAGAATCATTAACCAATCATTGATTCCACCCACCCGCTCAATTGCCATTTGCGGATTGTCAAAATAATCGAACAATTTCGCCCCCAGCCGACGCTTGAGCTTCGTGTCCGCTGCGATCATCGAAACCTGTGCTTCCCTTCCCGGGCTCCACCCGCTAGGATCACACAGTAATTCGGTGCGCTTCGACGGCCGGGACATGAATTTAGATAACCGCATGATTTCCAACGAAATCCGCGCCGCTCTGGTGAACTCCGCCGACGGGACCGAGGTCTCGCTCCCGGAAATCGCCATCTTCGGCCGGAAACCCGACAGCACCATTTGCCTCCCGGATAACCGGGTCTCCCGCCGCCATGCCATGATCCGGCGCCAGGAAGACGACGAATACTGGTTCTACGACCTCGGCAGCTTCAACGGCTCCTACCTCAACGGCGAACGCGTCACCACCGTCCGCCAACTCGAATCCGGTGACCGCATCCGCATCAGCGACTTCGAATACCGCTTCGAACTCCAGCGCCCCGGCGAACCCTCCCCCTCCCCAGGCTCCGACATCCAGGTCCTGCCCATGATCATCCTCGTCAGCGATATCAAGGGCTTCACCAGACTCTCCGAAATCATCCCCCACGACGAACTCGCCCAGGCCATCGGCAGCTGGTACGGCTACTGCGACCAGGTCCTCACCGAACACGGAGCCGCCATCGACAAATTCATCGGCGACGCCGTCCTCGCCTACTGGACCGACACCTCCATCAACGCCCGCAAATGGGCCCTCTCCGCCGCCCGCTACCTCCGCGAAAGCTGCGACCTCATCCACGAAGAAATGCGCGGCACCTTCGACCGCGCCGGCATGGACTTCACCTCCGGCGTCGCCCTCCACATGGGCGAGGTCTCATGGGGCCAAATCGGCCAGGGCGGCCTCACCATGCTCGGCGACGCCGTCAATACCACCTTCCGCATCCAGGCCCTCACCCGCTCCCTCGGCAGCGACATCCTCGTCAGCTCCGACTTCCTCAACGGCTGGAAAGAGGGCCCCAAACACTGCCGCGCTCTCGGTAGCCACGAACTCAAAGGCCGCCAGGCCCCCGTCGACCTCTTCGCCCTCGAACACGCGCCAGAATTGTTCGCCCGATGACCGCCCGCAAAAAACGCGAGGGCCTCGCGGGCATCCTCCTCACCGCCGTCCTCTGCGCAGGATTCCTCTTCTGGTGGTTCCGCCCGGAACCTCCCGCATGGCAGGACGAATCCCCGCGCCAGCTCACCGCACGCGCCGCCGCAGAACCCGCTCCCTCCTCACCAGCCGACCGCTGGGTCCTCGACGCCGACTTCATCGAAGTTGCTCTCCTCCACGCCCGCACCGGCGATCTCGACGAAGCCCTCAACGCCCTCACCCCAGTCAGCGGTCCGCTCATGCAGTCGATCGCCCTCCGCCAGCTCGCCCTCGCCCACCTCAACTCCGGCGACGACAATCTCAGCCGCGCCCTCGAGATCTGCGCCAAAATCCCCGACCTCACCATCCGCGCCGCCGCTCGCCGCCAGGTCCTCAGCATCCTCGCCCGTCTCGGCTTCGCCGACGTCGCCCTCTCCCAGGCCGACTCCCCCGACCTCAAAGCCGTCATCGCTCAGGTCCTCGCCGAAACCGACGGCGCTGACAAGGCCCGCGCCCTCGCCGCCGAACTCCTCGCCGCCCTCCCGTCTCTCCCTCCCGCCGATCAACCCGCCCTCCGCGAATCCCTCGCATGGATCTCCGTCCGGCTCGCCCTCTACGACGGCCCCGCCCACGCCATCAAAGCCGTCGCCGCTCTCCCCCCATCCTCCCAGAACCAGCTCTGGATCGAACTCTTCCGCGTCTGCTTCGGCCGCGATACCTCCGCTTCCGCAGACGCCGCCGCCGTCCTCGCCTCCCTCCCCGACCCCACCCTCAAACGCCAGCTGGAACTCGAAGCCCTCGAATCCAATGTCGTCCTCCGGCTCCCGGACGAAATCCTCATCGCCTACGAAGACGCCGCCGTCTCCGCCCCCCAGGGCCCCGAAAAAATCATCGCCCTCACAAGTCTCGCCTCCGCACGCCAGCGCTGCGGCCGCACCGAAGCCGCCACCGAAGCCCTCCAGCAGGCCCACCGCATGGCCCTCGCTCTCCCTGACTCCCCGGCAAAACCCGCGCGTCTCCTCGCCCTCGCCGCCCCCCTCACCGACGCCTCGCTCCTCGACGAAGCCGCCGCCGTCCTCACCGAAGCCGCCGCCGCTATCGATCCCCTCCCGCCCGCCGCCCAACTCCCGCTCCTCGCCGCCCTCGCCGACGAACAATTCAACCAGGCCGACGCATCCACCGCCTCCGCCACCGCCCTCAAGGCCGCCGCCCTGCTCCCCGCCAACCCGGACGACGCCACCTCCGCCCGCCTCCTCGCCTCATTCTTCATCCGCCTCGGCAACTGGCCCGCAGGCTTCGCCATCGTCGCCGCCCGCCCACCCACTCCCGATCGCGACGCCCTCCTCGACGCCTGCGCCACCCTCGCCG
>CANHUG010000346.1 GCA_947462995.1 Verrucomicrobiales bacterium
CGGCGGCGAATTCGCCGTCGTCTGCGGCTACGCCCTCGAACCATGGCTGCCGCCTCCCGTCCTCGACACCATGCTCGCTAGCGTTAGGCCTCACCTCGAACGCGCCCGCTGGAAATCCGCCGTCACCTCCGTCATCGCCCAACTCTCCAAACACCTCGCCAAGGCCGCCTCGGTCCCCGGTCGCTACCTCCCCGCAGACTCCAGCGACTCCCCACCACCCCACCTCCCGCGCCTCCGCAGGCTCTCGCCTCGCCCCGCCCAGCCCGCACCCCAGCCCCCAACCTCCCACGGTCTGTGAAACGCTGGCTCTCAGTCTGCTTCGCCGCCGGCTTGATCAACGCCCAGGACGTCCCCCCATCCCCATCACCCACTCCCGCCACACCGCCCGAAGCCTCAGGCGAACAATCACCGGAACCCACAGCTGAGCCAGGTCCGGAATCCACACCCGAGCCAGCTCCGGAATCCGCGCCGGAAACCACAGCCGAGCCCACAGCCGAGGCCGCACCGGATTCCGAATCCACACCCGTACCCGACCCGGCCCCCGATCCCGCCCCAGCTCCGCTACCCGACCATCCCGAATCCGGCGGGCTCCTCGACATCCTCCCCGGCCGCGTCGACCCCATGGCCCTCCCAGTCGATGCCCCGCGCTCCGGCGCTTCGCTCTTCCCCGCCGACCTCTGGCCCCCCGGCCCGCCCCCCTCCCGCGAATCCTTTCCCGACCCACCCGCGCCACTCACCGCCGCCGAACTCGACGCCTGCATCTCCTCCGGCGACTGCTTTTCCGACCCGCGCAACGCCGTCAGCGCCATCACCGCCGCCAGACTCGTCTCCGCCCTCCGGCCCTCGCCCGACGCCCCGCTAACGCTCCTCTGGCTCGCCGTCCCCGCGCTCCCTAACCTCCCCGCCGCATGGAATCCCGAGGCCGCCCTCGACCGTCACTACGGCCCCAAGCCCGCCGCCCTCATCCTCTCTTCCCTCGATTCCCCTGACCGCTCCCTCGTCTTTCTCTCCCCCGCCGCCGCCAACCGCACCCATCCCTTCCCGCTCGACCGCCTCCTCGCCAACGCCGCCCGCCGCGCCGTCCAGCTCGACTCCCCCGACGCCCGCGCCGTCCTCATGGCCATGGACGTCCAGCACGCCCTCGCCACTCTCCCGCCCCCGGCCCCTCCTGCACCCGTCGCATCCACCGCCGCCCCCGCCCGCCCGCGCGACCTCCGCCTCCTCATCGCCTCTTCCCTCGTCGCCATCGCCTCCGCCATCTGGTGGCTCCTCCGCCGCCTCACCCGCGCACCACGTCCCATTCTCCTCCCCGACAGCCCCGCCGCCCCGCGCCTCTCCGCACCCTACTGCGGCGGCCACGGCGCTTCCGTCCGCTTCCACCTCCGCCGCCGCTAACCGCACCCCCAATCCCAACGGAGCGTGGACTTTCCAGTCCGCGGCCTCCCTTGACGAGCCCAGGGTTGGACTGCGCCACGCAGCCGTAGCAAGGGCGTCCCGCCCTTGTCCTCCGTACCAGCATCCCCTAACCCTATCGCGGTTGCGCCCCCCACCTCCGCCGTCTCGGCCTCACATCTTCCCTGTCACATCATGACCCACCCCCGACCAACAACCGCCCCGCCATCTCCCGCAACGCACTCGGCTCATACGGCTTCGGCAGCACCGCCCTGAACCCGAAATCCTGATAGCGACTCATCACCGGATCATCACTGTACCCGCTCGACACAATCGCACACACACCCGGATCCAGCTTCCGGATCAACTCCATCGCCGCCGCCCCGCCCATCCCTCCCGGAATGCTCAAATCGAAAATCACCAGATCAAACCGCCGCCCGCTCTCCATTGCCTCCCGATAACGCGCCACCGTCTCATTCCCATCCGCCGTCTCCACCGTCTCGCATCCCAACATCCCCAGATGCTGCGAGATCAAATGCCGGATCAACGGCTCATCCTCCAGCACCAGCACCCGCCGCGCCAGTTTCTCCACCACCCGCACCGGTTCCCGCTCCACCACCACCACACTCTCCCCAACCGCCACCGCCGGTAGCGCCATCCGCACACTCGTCCCCTCGCCCGCCGACGAAATCACCCGGATCTTCCCGCCATGCCCGCGCGCCACCGACTCGCACACCGTCAGCCCCAACCCGCTCGCATTCGCCTCCGCCTTCGTCGTGAAATACGGCTCGAATACCCGTCCCACCAGTTCCGCCTGAATCCCCGACCCGTTGTCACTCACCTCCAGCACCAGCCAACCGCCCGGATCCGCATCCTCCGGAAGCCCCAGATCGCCCGCCGCCGCGCCCGCTCCCCCTAACCGCGTCAGCCGCACGCTGATCGCATCCCCGGGCATTGTCGCCTGCTCCGCATTCTTCACCAGATTCGATAGCACCCGCCGGATCTGCTGCCGGTCCAGTGACGCCGGCCACGCGCCCTCTCCGGCATCAATCCGGTACTCAATATCCGACCGCTTCGTCCAGTCCGCAAACCACTCCCTCACCACCACGCCCGCATCCACCAGTTGCCGGATCGGCACACCCCCGCGCGCAAACGTCATCAACTGCTGCACCAGCCCCTGCGCCTGCATCGACGCCTCATGCGCCCGATCCAGCTCCATCCTCCCCGCCCCGCCCTCCGGCAGGCTCAGCTTCGCCAGCGCCAGATTCCCCAGCAGCACCGTCAGCACGTTGTTGAATTCATGCGCAAACCCGCGCGCCAGCAACCCTAACGACTCCAACTTCTCCATCTTCTCCTCCTCCTGCTCCTTCGCCTTCCTCGCCGTGATGTCCCGGAACTGCGTCAGCAATCCCTCCCGGTAAGGATACAACTGCACTTCATGCCACACGCCCCGCTGCTCGTGATGCATCTCGAACGACCGCGGCTTCTTCTTCTCAAGGGTCGCCGCAAATTCATGATAGTACAGTCGGTGCAGCGACGCCGGCAGCAGATCCCAGAACACCTGTCCTAGCAATTCCTCCCCCTCCCCTTCCAGCAGGCTCGCCGCAGGCACATTCAGATAAGTCATCCGCCAGTCCGCATCCAGCACCAGCAGCGGATCCGCAATGCTCCCGATGATCCCCGCCAGATTCGCCCACGGAGTCCCGCCACCCGCATCAGGCAACATCCCCGGCTCAGGCACCGGCACCCCGCTCTTCTGCCGGAACAAAATGACAATCCCCGTCAGCGCCCCGGACGCATCCCGGATCGGATTCGTGTTGTCCTCAATCGCTAGGGTCCGCCCATCCCGGCTCGTCAGAAAAATCGTCCGCAGCGCCCCAGCCTCCGTCGGCTGCACCAGCCCCGCTCCCTTTAACGCCTCCCCACCCGGCAACGCCACCCGGAACACTTCCCTCAAGGGCCTCCCCAGCGCCTCCACCGCCCGCCATCCCGTCAGCGCCTCCGCCGTCGCATTGATGAACGTCACCGTCCCCATCACGTCCGTGCAGATCACCGCCCCGGCCATGCTCCGCAACGCCCCCGCATACCGCTCCTCACTCTCCCGCAACCTCCGGTCCGCCGCATGCCGGCTCACCGCCAGCTCCACCACCGAATGCAGCTCGCTCTCGTGAAACGGCTTCAGCAGATACCCATAAGGCTGCACCGCCCGCGCCCGCTGCACCGTCCGCGCCTCCGTGTGCCCCGTCAGAAACACCACCGGCAACCCCAGATCCCTCTGCATCCGCAACGCCGCCTCAATCCCATCCATCGCCCCGCTCAACTGTATGTCCATCAGCACCACATCCGGCAACTCCCGCTGCGCCAGCCGCAACGCCTCCCCACCACTCCCGCAAACCCCCGCACTCTCATACCCGCCACGCCCCAGCGCCCGCACCAGCTCGTCAGCCACCACAGCCTCATCCTCCACAATAAGCACTCGCAATGGATTCAAGGTCGTCGTCATACAAAAGTCGCTCTCCGGCACACGCCCGAACCATGCCGCACCTCCATCACCCACCGCAATCGACAATCGAATCCTCCCGCACTCTCCTCCCACTCTCCTCCCCACCCGCTTGCCGTTGACCTCCTCCCACTTCTCCCCGATCCCCCGACCATGTTCCGCTCCCTCGCCGTCTATTGTGGCTCCAGCCCAGGAAATGACCTCCGCTACGCTCGCACCGCCTTCGAAACCGGCGCGCTCCTCGCCTCCCGCGGCATCCGCATGGTCTACGGCGGCGGCGGTGTCGGCATGATGGGCGCAGCCGCCGACGGCGCCCTCTCCGCCGGCGGTTCCGTCACAGGCATCATCCCAGACTTCCTCGACACCCGCGAACTCAAACACCACGGGGTCGCAGACATGCGCGTCGTCCGCACCATGCACGAACGCAAACAACTCATGGTCGACCTCGCCGACGGCTTCATCGCCCTCCCCGGCGGCTTCGGCACCCTCGACGAACTCTTCGAGGTCCTCACATGGAGCCAGCTCGCCATCCACCAGCACCCCATCGGTGTCCTCAACATCGATGGC
>CANHUG010000347.1 GCA_947462995.1 Verrucomicrobiales bacterium
AAGCACCGCCGCCTCCTCGGAGTCTCCCTCAATCTGCATCGCATGACTGCCCGCCTCATAAGCTAGAATCCTCACCATCTCCCGGTACGACAGCGATCCAGCGCCCCGCACCCCGAAAAACCGTACCTCCGACTTCGTTCCATCCGCCGCCCGAAACGTCAGCGGCACCTCCCCGGACCGATGCAGCGCCTGCTGAAACACCAGATTCCGGTCCAGCAACCCCAGCGCAATCCGACTACCCACGCTCGGCTTGATCGTGAACGGACCCTTCGCCTCCCCGGTCATCTGGGCCGCCTCCGCATTCGCCCTCTTGACCAACTCC
Organism: Verrucomicrobiales bacterium; assembly: GCA_947462995.1. Classification (GTDB taxonomy): domain Bacteria; phylum Verrucomicrobiota; class Verrucomicrobiia; order Verrucomicrobiales; family V1-33; genus V1-33. The sequence goes on from CANHUG010000347.1 coordinate 323, forward strand.
TCCGTCCCTTCGCCCGCCCACACCTTCCAGTGCCCCGGCGGCATCACCGTTTCCGCCTTCCACTCAAACCGATCCAGCAGATCCATCAGCGGATTCGGAGGCTCAACCTTCACCGGCTTCCCGAAGCCACCGTACAATTCATCCCATGCCGCCTGCATCAGCGGCGTCCACACCACCACCCTGCTGTGCGTCAGCTTCTCCGCCGGATGCGCCACCGCCTCAATCTCTCCACCACGGGAAGAGACCGTCGCCACCAAAACCGCAAGGATGCCAAGGATCGTCTTCATGAAATTGTCAGCAGGGAATCACGCGCGCACTCACAGAAACCTCCGGACCCGCCCGACACCCGAGCACGGCACCGGACACCTCCCCATCCCTGACACAAATCCCGCCCCCCGACAAGACCAAATCCACTAACCCGGCTCCCCACTCCCGCATCCTGACTTCTTTCTTGCCCGCTCCCCGCGTTTGTGATCCCTTCTCGCCGCGCCCTCAACGCCCTCCGCACCGCCCGCGTTCCCGCTCGCTCCATCTCATCCATGGCCTCGCTTCCAGACATTTCCGCCCACCTCCACACCAGCCAGGGCTTCTGCTATCCCGACTGGACCGCGATCTTCGATGTCATCGAACAGCAAGTCCCCGAAGCCGAATGGAACGCCGCATGGGAAACCGCCGCCCGCACATGGGTCGACCGCATCAGATCGCAGCTCGGCGGCAACTACAACATCTACGAAACCGCCAACTTCCTCATCCTCTCCGAGGCACCCATGCGCGTCATCAAGGACGCCTGCAGATCCTATGAGGATTCCCTCAAGCGGATCCTCGCCAGCCTCGCAGACGTCGGCTCCGACGAAGGCCGCGGCAAGCACGTCGTCTTCATGTTCGCAACCATCGACGACTACTACGGCTATATCACCCACTTCTACCCGGACGGCGAAAGCCCCATGTCCAGTGGCGTCTTCCTGAGCGGCAACGGCTATGCCCACTTCGCCTTCCCCACCGTCGATTACTCTTCCTACCGGACCGTCATGGTCCACGAGCTGACCCACAGCTGCCTCAGCCACCTCCCTCTCCCCGTCTGGCTCAACGAAGCACTCGCCATGCGCATGGAACAAGTCATCTGCGGCTCCGACATCTTCCATCTCGATCAGGAAGTCTTCGAAAAACACGCCGCACACTGGAACAAGGAAACCATCCAGCAGTTCTGGACCGGCGCCTCATGGAAAATCCCCGGCGACAGTTCCTCCCTCAGCTACAACATGGCTCAGGTCCTCTGGCGGAAAATCGAAGCCGACCTCGCCGCCTCCCGTTCCCAGATCCTCTTCTTCATCTCCGTCGCCGACTGGGTCGACGCCGGCGACACCGGCTGCACCGAAATCTTCGGCGTCAGCCTCGCCGACCTCGTCACCGATTTCCTCGGCGATGGCCCATGGGCCCCCGTACTGCCTCTCTGGCAAGCCGACCCGCTCCACAGCGACCCTCCCGACGACACAGACCCTATCCCGCCATCCCGTCAGCTCCCGCCTTCCCCCTAACCCCGCCAATCCCTCCCGCCCGACTCCGCGCCAACCCCTCCCGCCGCCAGGCCCATTCTCTAGAGGTCTGGTCAGAATGGCGCTAAGATTTGCGGGGTGATCGCTGGATTTGACCCGGGCCGAACCGGGGGATTTCACCCGAGGACCCGCCTTACCTTAGCGCCATTCAGGTCTGGCCATTTACCCATTCCCTCATCCGCACTTCCAGACCTCTGGTCATCCGGACGTCCGCCTCCTCATCCCATAGGGATGACGGCATGAAGCCGGTGGTTGAGCTCGGCACGAGCGACACCACCGGAAAACACACCAAATTAACCCACACCCCGGAAGGGGTGCCGCCCTGTACCCAATGCCTTGCGCTTGCGCTGCATTGCGGTAATGCGACTATCCTGCATGACTGTAGTCGTTCCCATCAGCAAGCGAGGCACCGTCACGCTGCCTCCTGCCCTTCGCCGCAGGTTTGGTCTCGAAACCGAGAACCCCTTGGTGATCATCGAAGAACGGGACGGGGAACTGGTTCTGCGGCCCGCGGTTGCTGTGGCCGTGCGTGATCTTCCAAAGGCGGTCGTCGAGCGATGGATTCAGGAGGATGAGGCGGGAATGCGGGAATTCGAGGCAACGCCCCCGCGGCAATGATTCTATTTCTGGATACCAGTGTCCTTCTGGCCGCCGCTGGCTCGGCAACGGGCGCGTCCCGTTACGTCTGCACCCAAGGAGGGCCACAGCATGGATAGAGGCTCCTCACCTCAGGTTATTGCGTGCAGGAAACGCTGCGCAATCTGCCCAAACTCGGCTCCGGCGCGGCATTGGCCTGGACTACAGTTGTCGAACCGGTATTCGAAACCGTGGCAGATGTCGTGTCGCTAGATCAGGCGCTCGTCTTCCCCAAGGCCAAGGACAGACCGGTCGTCATCTCCGCTCTCGCAGCTAGCGTCGACGCCCTGCTCACTCTCGACCGAACCGATTTCCACGCATCGCTCGGGCCTCAGCTCTACGGCATGGACATCCGCACACCTGCCGACTTTCTGATCGAGCAGCGCCTCAAAGGAAGCATCTGAATCCGGAGCCCCAGACCTCTGGTCATCCGGATGATCCGCCTCCTCATCCCGCAGGGATGACGGCATGAAGCCGGTGGTTGAGCTCGGCACGAGCGACACCACCGGAAAACGCACCAAACCAAATCGCACCCCGGAAGGGGTGCCGCCCTGAGCCCTCCAGCGGTCAGGCCACTGAACCGTTCTGTTCCTGATAGCACTTCCTCGTCTCGACTTTTATGGATTGGGGGAAGGCTTAACATGTTTCGCTTCCGGATGAAAATGACAGGGTGGAAACCCGTCGGGTAACTCCGTGAAGATCACATCCACCGGCACCAGCACGCCATTCTCCGTCATCACCACATTGGCCGGATGCACATCCCACACGCCCAAGCGCCCGATCCGCCAGGACGTGGAATCCTCATAACCGATTCCCTTCCAGCCCATTTGCACGAAACCCAGCGCCTTCATCCCCTCACTGATCTCCTCCATCGTCGCCCGGCGTCCCCGAACATGGGGCTGGCTCGTCACGATGCGCCACCCGCCCGTTCCATCCCGCCAGACGCCGACCAGTTGGATGTCATCCTGAAAAAGATCATTCTGCCGCGTCAGTCGCTCGAAGTATTCCCGCGGCAACGCATTCCGCAGCGAGGGCCTGCCATCTGCATCCCAATCCACCGTGTAACCAGCCAGCCCCGGCTTGGTGTACTTCAGCCAGCGTTCCGTTTCCGGCTGGAAAATCAGATCATGCTCGCGACCTCCCGCAGCGGCAGGCCCGGACGACTCCACAATCATCCCCTGCGCGTCGCACCAGCGTCGGAACTGCCTCCACTGGCGTTCCGGCTCTTCCCAATCATCATCTTCACCGGCGTCCCCATCAAAATCGTCATCTGAGCATAGGCCTCCGCAGAGGTAGTCCTGTGCCCCGGCAAGCGTGCGATCCGCAGGGATTGCTTCTGTTGCTCCGTCATCGGATCCACCCTGCCCCGCATCCCCACCATCCGCAAGGTCCACCACCTCGAAAACCACGTCCCCCCCGATGTCCTCCAGCGGCATCCCGGTCACGTCCATCAAAGCCATCTCAACCGATCCCAAATGCTGCTCCGCCTGCCGCTCTGCCCGGCTTAGAATACTGCAATGCCGTGACCCGCTTCGCAGCGGCTCCTGATTCAATCGCTGGGCGACGTCCGGCACGTCCGGGCTGCTCCAGAGCATCCCGTCCCACCGCAGGCACTTGCCCTCCGCGTTGGTGAAAACGATTTCCATCCCGATCAGGGCACCCCTCCCGACGTCTCACTGCTTCCGCTGCTGGTCCCGGAATGCACTCCCGCCGCCGCCGCCAGTCCGCGGCCCCTTGGCCTTCTTGGCCGCGTCCTGCTGCTGCCGCGCTGCCATCGCCATTTCCATGAACGACGCCCGCGGCGCCTGCTTCACCAGCTCAGGTTCCGGCTGGCGCTTCATCAGCCACGTCTGGAAGATCGAAATCACGTTCTGCACCGTCCAGTAAAGCGCCAGCGCACTCGCGAAGTTATAGCAGAAGAACATGAACATGAACGGCAT
>CANHUG010000348.1 GCA_947462995.1 Verrucomicrobiales bacterium
GAAAATCATCGCAGTCGTCAACCAGAAAGGGGGAGTCGCCAAAACCACGACTTCCGTAAATCTCTCCGCCTGCCTCGCAGACCGCGGCGTTCGTGTCCTCCTCGTCGACTTCGACCCCCAGGGCAACGCATCCAGCGCCCTCGGCCACCGCGCCGTCGAAGGCCAGAGTCTCTACCGCGTCCTCATCGGCAAAGACAGCATCCTCACCAAAATCCAGCCCACAAGGCTCCCCGGGCTCTCCCTCATCCCCGCCCAGACCGAACTCGCCGGCGCTGAAGTCGATCTCGTCCGCTCGGACAATCACCTCTCCCGTCTCCGCGACGTCCTCGCCCCGCTCCGCGAATCCGGCCGCTTCGACTTCGTCATCATCGACTGCCCGCCCTCCCTCGGCATCCTCATGACGTCCGCCCTCGCCGCCGCCGACGGGCTCCTCATCCCCATTCAGTGCGAATACTTCGGCCTCGAAGGGCTCGCCCGCATCATCGACGTCCACGACCAGATCGTCGCCAGCGGCATCAACACCAGCGTCACCATCGAGGGCATCCTCATGACCATGTACGACGGCCGCACCGGTCACTCCCGCGCCGTCGTCGACGAGGTCCGCCGCGCCTTCGAATCCGTGGTCTACCAAACCATGATCCCTCGCAGCATCGTCGTCGCAGAAAGCCAAAGCTTCGAAAAAACCCTCCTCGAATACGAGCCCTCCAGCAAGGTCACGCTCGCCTACCGCGCCCTCGCCGACGAATTCATCACCCGGCAACTCCCCGCCACCACGCCCGCCGAGGCCGCGCCTGCCACCTCGACCGACGCCGCTCCCCAGCCCGTCGCCTCCGCGGAACCCATCGCCGCCGCTCCCATCGCCGCCGCCGCCCCAGTCATCTGATCCCCCCCACATCCCCCATGCTCCCCGCGGAACCTTCCCAGGCCCTCAGCCTCGACGCCGCCGCCGCATGGCGCGACCAACTCCACGCCTCCGGCAAGCGTCTCGTCTTCACCAGCGGCTGCTTCGATATCCTCCACGCCGGCCACGTCCGCTATCTCGCACAGGCCCGCGCCCTCGGCGATGCCCTCGTCGTCGCCCTCAACGGCGATGAATCCGTCCGCGCCCTCAAAGGCCCCGACCGCCCCGTCCACTCGGAAGCCGATCGCGCCGAGGTCCTCCTCGGCCTATCCTCCGTCGACGCCGTCGTCATCTTCAACACACCCCGCACCACCAATCTCATCTCCGCCATCCGCCCACACCTCTTCGCCAAAGGCGGCGACTACACCATCGCCACCCTCAACCCCGAAGAACGCGCCGCCCTCAAAACCGCAGGCTCCGAAATCCAAATCCTCCCCGAACTCACCGGCCGCTCGACCTCCGCCTCGCTCGCCAAACTCAATTCCCCACCCTCCCAGCGCCGCACGCGCTTCGCCATCCTCGGCTCCGGCGCAGGCTCGCTCTTCGACACCGTCGCCGACGCCTCCTCCGCAGGCTCCCTCAATCTCGACATCGTCCTCGTCGCCTCCGACAACCCAACCGCAGGCATTCTCTCCAAAGCCTCCGCCCGCAACATCCCAGCGCTCGCCATCGACCCAGGCCCGATCCCCGGCCAATTCTCCTCGGCCGCCCTCAAGGAACTCACCGACCGTCTCCGCGCCGCCCAGGCCGACTGGATCCTCTGCGCCGGCTTCGCTCGTCGTCTCGAAGACCCCGTCACCGCCGCCTTCCCCAACCGGATCCTCAACATCCACCCGTCCCTCCTCCCCGACTTCCCCGGCCCTAACGCCATCGCCGACGCCCTCGCCGCGCACGCCCACACCACCGGCTGCACCGCTCACCTCGTCACCTCCGACGGCTCCAACCCCATCCTCGCTCAGGAACCCGTCCCCATCGCCCCTGACGAAACCCCAGCATCCCTCCGCCCCAAGATCAACGCAGCCGAACGCGCCCTCCTCCCACGCGTCATCGCCACCCACTGCCTCACCCAGCCCTGACATCTGCGGCGGCAAAACCCGTCTCGCACACGCTGCCTGACATTCCCGGTCACTAAGGTCCCTTCCACCCCATGACCCTCTCCGACACCCGCGACTTCTGCCTCGCCCTCCCCCACACCACCGAATCCACCCCGTTCGGCCCAGACGTCCTCGTCTTCAAAGTCGCCGACAAACTCTTCGCCCTCGCCTCCCTCACCGACGTCCCGCCTCGCCTCAATCTCAAGTGCGACCCTGACCGCGCCCTCGACCTCCGCGATCAGTACGACGCCATCCAGCCCGGCTACCACATGAACAAACGCCACTGGAACACCGTCCACATCGAAGGCATCCCCACTCACCTCCTCCGCGATCTCATCCTCCATTCCTATCACCTCGTCACCGCCGCCCTCCCCCGCCGCACCCGCACCGCCCTCGGCCTCGACTGACGCACCCCCGATTTCCCATCGCGCCCTTGATTTCAACCGTGCCGGTCCCCATGCGTGGACGTAACTGCCAGCAACGCCCGCCAATATGAACGACAAAATCGCCGCCTACGCCCACCCGGATGTGCTCGTCAGCACCGAATGGCTCGCCAGCCACCTCGACGACCCTTCCCTCCGCATCATCGAAAGCAACGAGGACGTCCTCCTCTACGACACCGGCCACGTCCCGGGAGCCGTCCACATCGACTGGCGCCGCGATCTCAACGACCAGACGGTCCGCGACTACATCGGGCCGGAACAATTCGCACGCCTCTGCAGCGCTCACGGCATCACGCCAGACACCAAGGTCGTCTTCTACGGCGACAAATCCAACTGGTGGGCCTGCTACGCCTTCTGGGTCTTCCAGCTCTTCGGCCACCGCAACGCCGCGGTCGTCGACGGCGGTCGCGCCAAATGGGTCGCCGAAAACCGCCCGCTCACCCGCGAAATCCCCAAGCCTTCCACCGCCGTCTACCCGCAGCCCGCTGCCCGTAACGACGCTGCCATTCGCGCCTTCTACCACGAAACGCTCGCCCACATGCAGGCCGCCAAACCCATGGTCGATGTCCGCTCCCCAGGCGAATTCCGCGGCGAAGTCACCCACATGCCCGAATACCCTCAGGAAGGGGTCCTCCGCGGCGGCCACATCCCCGGCGCCCAAAGCTGCCCGTGGGCCACCGCCGCCAACCCAGACGGCACTTTCAAATCCGTTGACGAACTCCGCGCCATCTACCAAGCCGGGCTCGGCCTCAACCCAGCCGACGACATCATCGCCTACTGCCGCATCGGAGAACGCTCCAGCCACACATGGTTCGTCCTCACCTACCTCCTCGGCTTCTCCTCCGTCCGCAACTACGACGGCAGTTGGACCGAATGGGGCAACATGGTCCGCTCCCCCATTGAACGCAGCACTCCCTGACAAATCCCATGGCCGAGCACCCGCAAGCCCTCAAGGACATCATCGACCTCTGCGCCGGTCTCGCAGAAACCGAACGCCGCGAAATGCTCATCAGCTTCGCCGATGGAGCCGCTCGTCAGGCTCCCCAGCCCGGCGAATCCTTCGACCTCGAAGACACGCGCAAAGACGAGGAATGCACCGACACCGTCGGGGTCTTCCTCCGCATCGATGACGCCCGGCTCTGCCACTTCCGCATCACCCTCGGCCCTCAGGTCCAGACGCTCACCCGCGCCATGACCACCATCCTCTGCCAGGGCTTCAACGGCGCTTCCCCCGAAACCGTCCTCGACGCCCCCGCCGACTTCGTCCCCCAAATCGTCGGCGCAGAACTCGTCCGTCTCCGCTCCCAGACGGTCTACTACGTCCTCGGCCGCATGAAAAGCGCCGTCAAGGTCTGGCTCAATCGCCAGCGCGCCGCCTCCGCCTGACCTCCCGCTTTTCTCCGCACATGCGCGGATGACCAAGCCGCCACCCACCCCCACGCTCGCCCCTCAATCTCCTCCCACCAGCCATGCGCCGTCTCGCCCTCTCCTTCCTCCTCCTCGCTTCCCCCTTCCTCCGCGCCGCCGATCCCGCCCCCGGCGTCGGCCTCAAACCCGAAACCGGCGCAGACATCCTCATCGACGGCTCCCGCGCCCTCCTCGACGACAAATGGACCTACTGGCAAGGCCCCGGCTTCGCCTCGTCCCTCCCCATCAAATGGAAAATCATGCCCGACCCCGTCGACGCCGGTGCCTCCACCGTCATGACCGACGACCCAGCCGCAGCCGGCGGCAAATTCGGCGCCGCTGACATCGTCACCAAAAAAGCCTACCGCGACTTCCGCCTCCACGTCGAATTCCTCATCTCCAAACCCGGCGGCAACAGCGGGGTCTACCTCCAGAACCGCTACGAAATCCAAGTCCTCGACGGCGACAAAACCAAACACGGCATGGGCGCGGTCATCAACGAAACCGATTCCCCCTACGACGCCTACCTCGGCACCGGGAAATGGAACTCCTACGACATCGTCTTCCGCGCCGCCCGCTTCAAAGAC
>CANHUG010000349.1 GCA_947462995.1 Verrucomicrobiales bacterium
CCCCCATCACATGGTCGGCAATGGCTGGGTCTATCTCGGCGAATACTTCTTCAACACCGGCAGCAACCCCATCTCCGGTTCCGTCATCATCAGCAATCAGCGTTCCTCCTCGGACGGCACCTACGCCTTCGCCGACGCCATCCGCTTCGGCAACGGCATGGGCTCCGTCAATCGCGGCACCGGCACCAGCTCCTACCCACGCGAAGAAGAAAGCTGCCGCTACTGGATCCAGGCCCACCTCGGCCAGGGCCAGTCCGACGCCCTCTACGACGGCGGCGGCAACGACGAAAGCGACAGCTGGTCCGCTCCCCCCAAATGGTCCGCCGAAATGAACCGCGAACAATCCGGCAATTCCTTCAAACGCATCCACCTCAGCTTCCACTCCAACGCCGGCGGCGGCCGCGGTGCCATCGGTCTCATCACCTCCACCCCCACCACCAATCAGGCCCGCTTCGCCCAGCTCTGCGGCGCAGAAGTCAACGCCGACCTCGCCGCCCTCGGCTCCCCACCGCTCGAAGTCGCATGGCCCAACCGCTCCACTAGCACATTCACCGGCGGCTACTCCGAAATCGATGGCTCGCTCTTCAATCAGGAAATGGACGCCACCATCCTCGAGGTCGCCTTCCACGACAGCGCCGACGACGCCCGTCTCCTCCGCGACCCTCACGTCCGCTCCGAAGTCGGCAAATCCGCCCTCCACGCCATCATCCGCTTCATGAACCAGTTCGACGGAGGCCCGCTCGCCTTCCCGCCCAACTCCCCATCCGGTCTCCGCGCCCGCGCCTCCTCCTCCAGCTCCATCACGCTCGACTGGTCCGCCCCCCAACCCTCCGGCGGCAGCGGCACCCCCGCCTCCTACGTCATCTACCGTTCCCAGGACGGCTTCGGCTTCGGCAACCCCATCACCACTCCCGCCAACACCACGTCCTTCACCATCTCAGGCCTCACCCCGGGCTCCACATGGTTCTTCCGCGTCGCCGCCGCCAACACCGCCGGCGAATCCTTCCCCTCAGAAACCGCCGCCTCCCGCACCGACGCCCCCGGCATCCCCTACCGGGTCCTCATCGTCAATGCCTTCGACCGCGACGACCGCTCGCTCAATCTCCGCCAGTCCCTCGACCGCCAGGCCTACGCACCTCCCTCCCTCTCCGGCCCCGTCGACCGCGTCCTCCCACGCCTCACCAACGCCGCCAACTACGCCGTTCCCCACGCCCGCGCCCTCGCCGCCGCCGGGGTCGCCTTCGATTCCTGTCAGAACGAACACATCAGCTCAGGCCTCGTCCCGCTCTCCAGCTACCCCATCATCATCTGGGCCTGCGGCCAGGAAAGCACCACCGACGAAACCTTCAGCGCTACCGAACAATCCCGCATTTCCGCCTTCCGCGCCTCCGGCGGCCATCTCTTCGTCTCAGGCTCCGAAATCGCATGGGACCTCGACCGCTCTTCCGGTCCCACCACCGCCGACCGCGCCTTCCTCAACTCCCAACTCCACGCCGATCTCCCCTCCGACGCCGCCACCCAAAGCGGCACCACTTCCCTCGTCCCCTCACCAAACTCCATCTTCTCCAGTCTCCCGCTCCCGCTCTCCTTCGGCACCAATTCCTCCGACTCCTACCCGGTCCAGTCCCCCGACATCCTCGTCCCCACCGGCCCAGGCACTTCCGCAGCTCTCCAATACCAGAACGTCACCTCCGGAGCCGCCGCCATCCAGTTCAACGGCTCCGACGGCACCGGCCGCATCGTCTTCCTCGGCTTCCCCTTCGAATCCATCTCCGGCGAATCCTCCCGCGCCGAAATCATGCGCCGCTCACTCGATTTCCTCTCCTCCCAGGAAATCCTCGTCCCCACCCGCTCCCCATGGCGCTACCTCGACACCGCCGCCTCCCCACCTCCACCTAACTGGTCGCAACCTTCCTTCAATGACGCCTCATGGCCCCTCGGCCTCGCCCAACTCGGCTTCGGCGACGGCGACGAAACCACGCTCCTCGCCCCCGACCCCACTCGCATCACCACATGGTTCCGCCATTCATTCAATCTCCCTAACGCCGCCGCCTTCTCCGCCCTCCGTCTCCGTCTCCTCCGCGACGACGCCGCCCTCGTCTTCCTCAACGGCCGCGAAATCTCCCGCAGCAATCTCCCCGACACCCCTATCACCTTCTCCACTCAGGCCCTCTCCGCCGTCACCGGCCCCGACGAATCCTCCTTCTTCCTCTCCGCCGCCGACTCCCGTTTCCTCCGCTCCGGCCCTAACTACCTCGCGGTCCAGATCCACCAGGCCGGCACCACCAGCAGCGACCTCAGCTTCGATCTCGAACTCGCCGCCTCCCTGACCCCTCCTCCCCCGCTCGTCCCCTCTGGTTCCATCTGGAAGTTCCGCGACACCGGCATCGCCCCGCCTCCCTCGTGGATCACCCCAGCCTACGACGACACTTCATGGAAATCCGGCCCCGCCCGTCTCGGCTACGGCGGCGACGGCGAACTCACGCTCGTCAGCAACGGCGGCAACCCGGATGCCGTCCATCCCGTCACATGGCTCCGCCACTCGTTCTCCCTCCCCGACGCCGCCGCCTTCGACGCCCTCCAACTCGACCTCCAACGCGACGACGGCATCCTCGTCTTCCTCAACGGCTCCGAAATCCTCCGCGACAATCTCCCCGCAGGCCCGCTCACCCCCAACGCCCTCGCCTCTTCCGCCATCAGCGCCCCCGCCGAATCCGCATGGTCCCGCTTCCTCCTCCCTTCCTCCGCCCTCCGCTCCGGCCCCAATCTCCTCGCCGTCCAACTCCACCAGTCCGCCGCCAATAGCTCCGATCTCGGCTTCGACTTCCGTCTCACCCCGCTCCCACGCGCCTCCGTCCCCTTCTCCTCATGGCAATCAGCTTCGTTCGGATCCGACGCCTCCAACCCATCCATCGCCAGCCCTCTCGCCGACCCGGACTTCGACGCCCTCCCCAATCTCCTCGAATTCGCCATCGGCTCGTCCCCATCCCTCCCGGACACGCAAGCATGGCCGCTCATCTCGACCACCTCCAACGCCATGAACCTCTCCTTCCCTCGCGCCCCCATCGCCGCCACCTCCGAATTCTCCATCCAATCCGCCAACTCCCCCGCCGGCCCATGGACCACGCTCGCCTTCAGTCTCAACGGTAATCCCTTCGACCCCATCCAACCAAACATCTCCATCTCCGAACCTCCCACCGGCCCCCAGCGGGTCGTCTCCATCTCCCTTCCTTTCCCGACCGCATCCCGCCAGTTCTTCCGTCTCACCGTCCGCCCATGACGCCGCAAGATCCACATGGCGTGATTCGTGCTTAAATATCGGCATTCAATTCCCCCCTGTCTCCCATGAAATCCCACCTCTCCCTCGCCCCACGCACGCTCATCCTCTCCGGCCTGCTCTCCCTCCCGCTCGCCGCCGCTGACCTCTTCTCCGAACCCTTCAACGACGAAGCCTCCGCCCGCGTCGGCACCAACAACGGCTCCGGCGGCACCGTCGCCTACGTCGACTACAGTCTCCTCGCCATCGGTGCCCAGCAAATCACCATCCCGGAAGCCCCGCGCTCCATTCCCGGCGCCACCCCCACCCGCGGCGTGCTCCTCAAAATCGACTACGCCGCCCCCACCACCGACCGCATCGTCAATCTCATCGCCCTCGACGCCCCCGCCGGCAATCGGCTCGCCTTCACCGACAACTACCGTCTCAAATTCGACAGCTACCAACGGCTCTCCCCATCCGTCACCCTCGCCCCGGCCGGCGGCTTCCCTAACCAGACCGGCACCACCGAACACCTCCTCTGGGGCATCGGCTACAATGCCAACCTCCCCCTCGGCCGCAGCTGGCGCACCGGCCGCGGCAACGGCACATGGGGCTGGCTCGCCACCGAAGGCGGCTACAGCGCCACCAATGGCTCGGACGCCTCGGTCTACGTCAACGGCACCCTCACCGGTGGCCGCAATCTCGACCCCGCCTCCGCCGACTTCGCCGCCTACTTCATCCCAGCCTTCTCCAACACCGCCAGCCCCATCCCCGGCGCTCCCGCCAACCAATGGGTCGAAACCGATATCACCGTCCTCGGCGGTCAGGTCACCGTTCAGTTCAAAGGCACCACCGGCACCGCCACAAGGTTCTTCCAGAATGTCCAGGGAAGCATCGCCGGAGCCGCCATGGTCGGCTACGAGGACGCCTCCAACTCCACCAGCTTCGACCCCGATAACCAGTGGATGCTCGTCGATAACATGATCGTCGAAGACCTCACGCCCCCAACCATGACGGTCGCCCCACTCACCCCCGTCTCCACATGGACCGGCACCCCCGTCCAGTTCAGCTACACCATCACTAACGCCCGCACCAACGCCCCCCTCACCATCTCCGCCGTCAACTTCTCCGGCACCAACGCCGCCGACTTCTCCCCAGTC
>CANHUG010000350.1 GCA_947462995.1 Verrucomicrobiales bacterium
GAAGACGAGGTGGTGCTGGTGGATCGCGAGACCGGAGCCGAGCGCGCGGTCGACGGCACGGTTTATGCCCGTCTTTATCAGGAAAACCTGACGCGGATCCGTGCGGAGATCGAGCAGGTCTGCCACGATACGGAGACCGAGTATTGTTTTCTGCCCACCGATCAACCCATGGATGAAGCCCTGCGCCGATTCCTCCTGCTGAGATCCCGATGATGCTTGCGATCGTGATGCTGGGACCGTGGTTTGCGATTGCCGGGCTGGCGGCGGTTGGCCTCGCGGTGTGGATGCATCTTTACGAACGGGTTGCTAGTCGTCGGGTGCAAATGAGTTCCCTGCGCCTCGTGCCGGAAGCCCCGAGGGTCGCACGCAATCGGCGCAAGATCCGCCGCTGGCCGCTGCTTCTTCTGCGCGCTCTTGGGGTGATCCTGTTGGGACTGGCTTTTGCAAGACCCGGACTCCCGGGTGGGGGGCAGGAACCGGTTGGGGGACGGGAAGCGGTTGCCTTCGTGCTCGACCGCTCGGCCAGCATGGCGATGCGTTCTGCGGGGGGCAACACGGCGTGGGAGGACGCGGTGGCGCAAGTCCGCGAGCGTCTGGACGGACTTCACTCCGAAAGCAGGGTTCGTTTGTTTTGTTTTCCTCCCGCGGCCACTGGCGACGACTGGTCCCAGCCCTCGGAGCTGCGCAGGATCCTCTCCGGCCTTGCTCCGGCCATGGAGGACGGCCGGCCGTTCGAGGCTATGCGAGACGCGGCGGAGGCGGTCGCTCGTTTCCGCAGCGACATGCCCGAGTCGCTGGAAATCATCGGTGATCTGCAACGTCAGGGCTGGGAAGAAATTGATACGCTCTCGCTTCCGGAGGAATTGCGCGTGCAGGTCAGCCAGACAGGCAATCCCAAGGCAGCGAACAAGAGTCTCTCGCTGGGTGTCCGCGGATCCGATCAACTGCGTCGCGGGGTGGTCGAGTTGGGCGGTGGCACATCGCCGCTGCTTGTGAGCGATCAGGTTGGCAAGGATGGAAAGGCTGAGAAGCAGGAGCTTCCCCAGCCTGACAAGATCCTCGAGTTGCCGTACCGGTCCGGGACAAAAGGATGGGTGCGCCGAGAGATCTCCTTCCGGGAGTCCACCGATGGCCTTGCAGAGGACGACCGATTGTTCGATGTCTTTCTGTCAGTTCCCGAAGTGCCGGTTCTCCTGTTGGAACCCTATTCGGAACGTGATGCCTTCCTGCAGACAACATTTTTCATCAATCAGGCCCTGCGTCCGACGGCTGGTGCCGGAGCGGCCGATTCCAAGTTCCTGCCAAAAGTGGTGGCGGTGAAGGATGCGGTAGGTGCCCTTCGCGGATTGGAAGACAGTGAGGCCGTGGTGGTGGTGCCGCCGCTGGCGGAATGGCCCGCTGATTTGCCTGCCGCCGTCCAGGCATTCACGCAAAAGGGTGGTGGTGTGGTGTTTTTCGCCGGTCCGGAGATACCGTCTGCCGCGTTCACCACGGCTTGGCGGGGCCTTCTGCCAGTCCTGCCCGGCGCGGTTTCAACGCTCGATGTTGGTCCGGCTCTGGCACCGATTGGGACGGGCCATCCGCTATGGGGTGGTTTCGGTCCGGATCTGCGGGAGGCCCTGCGGAAGGCTCCGCTGAAAAAGCGGTTCACGCTGAGTACCACCGAAGGAGCGGAGGTGATGGCGCGTTATGCCGACGAACTGCCATTGGTGGTGCGCGGGCAGGCGGGCCGCGGCCGCGTGCTGTTCGTCAACACCAGTCCGGACCGTAGCTGGGGTGATTGGTCAGCCGACGGAGTCTTGTTTGTGCCCACGGTCCACGTGCTGGTTTCCGCGGTGTTGAATTCCCCGTCGCAGAGCCTGCGCAACAGTCCTGGTGCGGGAATCTCAGGAGTGCCTTTTGATGTCCGGGTTGATCCTGAGCTGGCTGGAAAAGTTCTGCGTGCCGGCGGCCGGACCTTGAAAGCGGATGAACAGGGTTGGGTGCGCGGCCTCAACTTCGACCGCCCGGGTATCTATGAAATCCTAACGGAAAAGGGCGACCTGGTGCGCCCGGTGGCGGTGAATTTTCCTCCTGAGGAAAGCCGTCGTGAATTTATCCTCCCTGCCATCCTGGAACGGCAGGTCGAGGCGCGTCGGCGAACCGAAGGCGGCAGCGGCGAAGTGCCCCGCATCGATTTGGTTTCCGAATCCGGATGGTGGCGGTGGATTCTCGTCGCCCTTGCCGGGGTGTGGCTGGTGGAACCGTGGTTGGCTTTCCGGGCGAAACAACAACCCGTTGAGAAAGGACAAGCATCGTGACGGAACTCCAGCAAATCATCCATCAAGCGTTGGTTCGCCATCGCGGCATTCGTCGGCAACGCGCATGGCTGGCGGCTTTCGCGGCGTTTGCAGTGGTGATGGTGCTGACCGCTGTGCTCGACCGCATGTGGATGTTTTCCGGTGCCTTGAGATGGATCGGATGGATTGCCGGGCTGGTGGCGGCCGCTTTCGCTGCCCGATGGGCGATGGGTGCCGCTTGTCCCGATGCCACTTCGATAGCCCACCAGATCGAAAAGGAAGCCGGGGAAACGGCATCGGTAGTGGCGACCGCGATTGATCCGGCCGTTAGGCTCACTGCTGGAAGGGAAGCCATGGGTGGAGTGATGCTCGAGCGACTGGACCGACTGGCGAACGATGCGATCCGCGCGGCTCCGCCCTCTTTCCGTGGCCGGTTGCGTGTGCCAGCATCCTTTGCCGCCACAGCCCTCGCGGCGATTGTCACATTGCTTTTGATCCAAGGCAGCAACGGCTTGCTCCGCATGCTGATTCCCTGGATGGCATCGCCCTATACCTCGATTCAGTTAGAGGGACCGAAAGAGGCCATCGCGGAGGGCCGGCCCTTCACACTCACCGCCCGGGTTTCGGGGGTCCCGGTCAAAGCGGTGACATTGTACCGACGGGATTCGCCGCTGGCGATTGCGGAGGCTGTGCCAGGCCCCGATGGCGTGGTGCGGTTGGCGATGAACGGTCTGGATGGCCCCGCAGAGTTTGTGGTGCGCGCGGGTGACGGCCAGTCCGCTCCTTTGCGCGTCATGCCTTATCCGTTGCCGGCAATTGGATCATTCGAAATCGACGTCACTCCGCCGGAGTACGCCGCTCACGCGAAGGAAACGAAGCGTGAACCGTCCTTTTCGGTCCTGCGTGGCAGCCGTCTCGGCTACAAAGTGAGACTCAAGGCTCCCGCTGTTTCCATGGTGCTCGAACGCAGCGCACCCCCGCCGAAAGAGGAACGCGTTAGCCGGACGGAACAGGCCGGAATGAAGCGTGGCATTTACGGCGAACCGATAGGGATCGAAGACCCGGCCACCGACCAACTGGCCATCCCGGTTTTTCAACCCGATCCAGCGGACCCGCTGGTCTGGCACACGGACTGGAATCTGTCCCGGGAAGCGGATGAAATTGTCTACAGGCTCGTGATCAAAGGCCAGCAAGGCGATCTCGTCCGCAACGAGGAACCATGGCGGATCAGTGTGGTGGCGGATACCCCCCCGGTCGTGCGCATCCTGAGCCATGATGGGGGCGAGGTCATCCGCCTCGGCAATGAAACGGTGCAATTCAAAGTCAGTGCCGTCGATGATGTCCGCCTCAGTGGAGCAAGGTTGGTTTTCCGCAAGCCGGGCCAGCCCCACACGCGGCAGGAAATAAAGCTTCCCGCGGAGGCTGGGCGCAGTTGGTCCGGCGCTGAATTGCTGGCGCTGGCTCCCATGAATGTGAAGCCGCTAGACATCATTGCGGTGCACGCGGAAGCGGAGGACTCGAATGCCCTCGAAGGCACGGGCACCGGCCGCTCGGAAGTGGTGTATCTGGAGGTTCCCTTGCCGGAATCCGAGGATGATGGCGGAGGCGAGGGAGGAGGTGGCAGCGGTCCTCCGCCGGTCAATCCGTTGGAACTGCAGATGGAGATTCTCAAAGCCACAGTCGTGATGCCCGACAACGCCCCGGCGTCCGATCGCGAAACCATCGCCTATGACCAAAGGAAGAATGCCGAATACACCGGCATCATGGCGCGGGAGGCCGCAGGTATGTTCTTGCAGGATCTGGCTGACGTTCTGGATAAGGCCCGGATTTCGATGGAAGCGGCGGCAATCCTTCTCGACAAAAAAGCTGCAGTTAAGGCGGTACCGGACGAGGAGGCTGCTTTAGCCAATCTGATCGAGGCGGCGAAAATGCTGGAAGAATTGAAGGTGTCCATGCAATCGGCTGGGGCAATGGAAGGAGGCATGACCTTCACCCTGAGCAAACCCAAGCCTAAGAGTTCATCTTCCAAGGGAGAAGAAGACCCGGCGGAAAAGGAATCACTGAGCAAGCTCCTGGAAGAAGTGCAGCGCCAGCTAGCGAAACAGCAGAA
>CANHUG010000351.1 GCA_947462995.1 Verrucomicrobiales bacterium
GGCATTCAATCCACTGCCGTCCTTCTTCTTCGGCAACCGGTCCCGCTCCCGCGCACTCAGCTTCCGCTCCAGTTGAGCCGTGTACTCATTATAGCTCGTCGCACGAATCCCGTACCGCTCCTCCAATTGCTTCGCCGCAAACAAATTCCTCACCGTCGGCACCACCGCCGCCAGCAGAATCCCGATCGGCGCCTCGTCCTGCGCCATCAACTCATCCACCAGCGCCAGCGCCAGCGGCAGCCGCCGCTTCGCAATCGCATTCCCCAGCTCGAACACCACGCTCCCCTTCGTCTGCGACACAATCGCCCGCACATCATCAGGCATCACCCGCCGCACCTTCTCACCCAGATACAGATCAATCTTCTCCAGCTCGTTCTCAATCTGCCGCGTGTTCTCCCCAGCCATCATCACAAACAAATCCATCGCCTCAGGATGAAACTGCAGGCCGTATTCCTCCGACCGCCGCGCCACCAGATCCGCCACCAATCCCTCCCAGTTCCCCTTAGACGTATCAATCAGATCAAAAACCTCCAGATTCGCCACCTTCTTCAGCGTCAGATAAAACGTCCGCCGCTTGTCCACCTCCGTCGCGCTCAGCAGAAACTGCACGTCCGCCGGCAGCGTCGGCAACACCGCCGCCAGCCGCTCCAGCGACTCCACCGTCGCCTGCGCCCGTCCCGTCACCGTGTCCGCCAGAAAGGTCGCACCCTTCAGCCACACCACTTTCCCCCCGCCAAAAAACGGCAGCGTCTGCAGCGCCTCAATCACCGACCCCACAATCCGCGACGCATGATCCGCATTGTCCGCCGCTCCCTCAATCACCTCAAACCCAAACTCCCCAGCCGCCTCCGCCAACTCCCGGCTCTTCGCCAACGCCGCCTCCTTCACCTGCAAATCATCCGTCCCGAAATACGCCCATAAATTGGACGATACAGGCGCTTCCTTGCGGGCAGTGGCTTTCTTGGCGGGCACCCCCCACCGAAAACCACAGCCGCACCCGCCGCAAGGTCCAACTTCCACGCCCACTCCCCCGCCCCAAGGTTTCCATCGCAAAACCGTTGCACGTCACCCCCCGACCGCTAATTGTTGCCGGAATTTTCGTCCCCTTGATCATCTTCCCATGAAGTTCCGCATCACCAAAGAGAAGTTCGTCGACGGCCTCCAGCAGGTGCAGAATGTCGTCAGCAGCCGCGCCACGCTGCCGATCCTGTCGAACGTACTGCTCGAGGCCGACGGAAACGAACTCCGCCTCACCACCACTGACCTCGACGTCGTCGTCAGTTGCCGCATCGACGCCGAAGAAGTCTCCCGCCCAGGCAGTACCACTCTCCCTGCACGGAAACTCGCCACCATCATCCGCGAACTCCCCGCAGAAGAAGTCACCGTCGAAGTCAACGACGACAACTCCGCCAGAATCACCTGCGGCAACAGCTTCTTCCGCATCCTCGGCCTCAGCCCGGACGACTACCCACCACCTCCGCGCTTCGAAGAAGTCAAAGAATTCAAGGTCTCCGCCTTCACCCTCCGCGACGGGCTCCGCAAGGTCGCCTACGCCATCTCCACCGACGAAACCCGCTACGTCCTCAACGGGGTCTACTGCCAGTTCAAAGAAGGAAAACTCACCCTCGTCGCCACCGACGGCCGCCGCCTCGCCATGACCGACGCCGATGTCGAATTCCCAGAAAGCCAGGAATGCTCCGTCATCATCCCCACCAAGGCCGTCAACGAACTCCAGCGCGTCCTCAAAGAAGGCGGCGATAAAGCCGAGGTCCGCATCCGCATCGGCCCCAAACAAATCGCCTTCGACCTCGATCGCGCCCTCCTCGTCAGCAAACTCATCGAGGGCAATTACCCCAATTTCCGCCAGGTCATCCCCGGTCAGGCCAAACAACGCGTCACCCTCGAACGCGAGGCCTTCCTCCAGGCCGTCCAACGCGTCTCCCTCCTCGCCCAGGACAAAAGCAATTCCGTCCGCATCGCCTTCGCCCGCGACAATATCGAAATCACCGCCAACAGCGCTGACATCGGTGAAGCCAAAGAATCCATGGCCGTCAAATACAACGGCCCGGACATGGCCATCGCCTTCAACCCGGAATACCTCCAGGCTCCCTTCCGCAACCTCGACACCGACGAGGTCTACCTCGACCTCATCGACGAAGTCAGCCCAGGCGTCGTCCGAATTAACACGCCCTTCCTTTACGTCCTGATGCCCATGCGCGTCAGCCAGTAAAGGACAGGGCAGGCCCAAGGCCAATCATCCTCTCTCATCAAGACGCCGCGCCCCGGAGGCCGGCGTCTTTCTCTTTCCTTCTCACTCTCCTTCCTTCCCACTCCCATGAATAAAGCCGTCACTCTCTATGACACCACCCTGCGCGACGGCACGCAGGGAACAGGCATCAGCTTCTCCGTCACCGATAAACTCCGCGTCGCTCGCAAACTCGACGCCTTCGGCATCGATTACATCGAAGGCGGTTGGCCAGGCAGCAACCCGCGCGACGAACAGTTCTTCGCAGAAGCCGCCAATGAATCATGGCAGCACGCCAGACTCACCGCCTTCGGCATGACCCGCCGCGGCAACATCCGCGTCGAAGACGACGCCCAAGTCCGCAAACTCCTCGACGCCAACACACCCTGCGTCTGCATCGTCGGCAAAACATGGCCGCTCCACGTCACCGAGGTCTTCAAGGTCTCCCTCGAAGAAAACCTCGCCATGATCGCAGACACCGTCCGCTTCCTCAAAAGCCACGGCCGCGAGGTCCTCTACGACGCCGAGCACTTCTTCGACAGCTTCCGCGAAGACCCGGACTACTCCCTCGCAACCATCGCCGCCGCCAAATCCGCAGGCGCTGACCTCATCGTCCTCTGCGAAACCAACGGCGGCGCCATGCCCGAATTCGTCCACGACGTCACCGCTCGCGCCGTCGCCCACCTCGGCACCGGCGTCGGCATCCACACCCACAACGACGGCGGGGTCGGCGTCGCCAATGCCCTCGCCGCAGTCCGCGCCGGTGCCATTCAGGTCCAGGGCACCATCAACGGCTACGGCGAACGCGTCGGCAATTGCAACCTCATCACCGTCGCCGCCAACCTCCAGCTCAAATACGGCATCACCGTCGCCCCGGACCTCACCAAGCTCCGCGAACTCTCCCTCTTCGTCGACGAACTCGCCAACGTCGCCCCCGACATCCGCGCCCCCTACGTCGGGAAAGCCGCCTTCACCCACAAAGGCGGCCTCCACGTCCACGCCGTTCAGAAACTCGCCCGCACCTACGAACACGTCGCCCCGGCTCTCGTCGGAAACGAACAGCTCATCGTCATCTCCGACATGTCCGGGCAGAGCAACATCCTCTCCCGCGCAGAATCCCTCGGCATCCCTCTCGACAAGGGCTCACCAGAAGCCGCCGCCATCCTCAGCGACGTCAAAGCCCTCGAAAACGATGGCTACGAATTCGAAGCCGCTGGCGCTTCCTTCGAATTGCTCATCCGCCGCCATCTCGGCTCGTGGTCCCCACTCTTCGAAACCCTCGAATACGAATGCACCTACCGCCGCGACCACACCCGCCAGTACGAAAGCTGCGTCGCCACCGCCAAAGTCAAAATCGGCGACGAAATCGTCTTCACAGCCGCAGAAGGTGACGGCCCAGTCAACGCTCTCGACGCCGCTCTCCGCAAGGCCCTCGCTCCATTCTTCCCGCACATCGCCTCCATGCGGCTCTCCGATTACAAGGTCCGCATCATCGACGGCCACGAAGGCACCGCCGCCAAAACCCGCGTCCTCATCGACTCCACCTCCGGCGAACACACATGGAGCACCGTCGGCGTCAGCTTCAATATCATCGACGCCTCATGGCGCGCACTCGCCGACAGCATCGCCTATCACCTCCTCAGCCACCCGGCCTGACCACCACCCCGCCGGAACCTGACACATCACCCTCAATGAAAAGGGGCACCGCCTCATCGGCGGTGCCCCACTCATTTGCTCGCTCAGTGCCTCGCGGCACCGCAGCTCCCAATCACTTGATGGTGTACTTGGTCCACTTGCCCCGGCCGTGACGCTTGAAGTGCTTGGGCATCAGCTTCATCGCACGTGGATAAAACACCCCGGAACGCGCCGCCGCTTCCGTAGCAGAAATACCCTCCGAACCACCCGCCGCCACCGCCGCACGCAGCAGCTCCAGCACTTCGCTTTCCTGGAGACGCGGTCCACGGGACCCCTTGCCGCGCTTCGGACGGCGCGTCTTCTTCGCCACAGTCACCTCTTCCGCAACCTCGGCAATCGCCGCCTTTGGCTTGCGGCCCCGCCGCGGCGCAGCCACAACCGCTTCACCACCAATGGTTGCCTGCAACGCAGCCATCTCGCGCTGCAGATTCTCAAGCTTCTGCAGA
>CANHUG010000352.1 GCA_947462995.1 Verrucomicrobiales bacterium
GTCCCCTTGCCCGGCTCTCAGCCCGCCGGGGCGTATAGCGCGGGATGCGCCTGAAAGAGAAAGCTGATGACCTTTCCGTCTGCGGCCCCGCGCTGCCGTCGAGGTTCACCGCCGCGCCGCCCGGTGACTCCGCCACACGGATGAACTCCGGCGTGCTTTCGACGACGAAATGCTGCCGCTGCCGCACAATGTTGCGCGGCAGCGCGTCGGCTGCAGCCGCTTTCACCCTGCGTCCACGGCCTTCGCCACCACGGTGTCCGGCTTGTCCTTGCCGGCTTTGACGGTGTGTTTTCCCGGCGAATGGGCGCGCGGGGTGAAGGTCCGTGTAGAGGGTAATTGGACAGGCCTTTTTGGGGCTAGGGAAGGGAGCCGGAGCCTTGAGCGTGCGGGTGGGGTACGGATAAGAAGACGGACTTCTTCGCGACGGGCTCGGGATTGGGTGGCGAGCAATGAGGCAGGCCTCTTCGGGGGGTGCTTCAGACGCTCCCCGGCCCATTAAGAAGACAGACCTCTTCGGAGGGAGGTGGGGACCAGATGACAGACCGGTTTGGGGAGGGCGGGGACAAGGAGAACGCGCGGCCAATTAGACGGACCTCTGGGGGGATGATTGGACAGGCCTCTTTGGGGATGTTTCGCGACGGGCTCGGGATTGGGTGGCGTGCAATGAGACAGACCTCTTCGGGGGGTGCTTCAGACGCTCCCTGGCCCATCAAGAAGACAGACTTCTTCGGAGGGAGGTGGGGACCAGATGACAGACCGGTTTGGGGAGGGCGGGGACAAGGAGAACGCGCGGACAATTAGACAGACCTCTGGGGGGAAGGGTGTGGGAAGACGGATTTCTGGGGGAGTGGGGGGGATGATTGGACAGGCCTCTTTTGGGAGGTGGGGGTGGGTGCTTTTGGGGAGGGGAATGGGGGGGGTGAAAACTGGGGATGCGGATGGTGGAGGTGGGTATAGGGTGAGGGGAGCAAATGATGGGTGACGATGACATTAGTGACGGGCGAGGAGCGGACGGGGCTGGGGTGGACCTGGTGCCGGGGTTGGTGGTGGAGTTGGTGCGGACGGTGGTGGTGGATGAGGGGGTTGGTGGGGCGGAGTTGGTTGGGTGGCTGCGGGGGCGGGGTTATGAGTGTGTGCTGGAGGGGTCGATTGAGGGGGCGATGGCGGGGTTGCGGGAGGGTGTGCTGCCGGATTGTCTGGTGGTGCGGTTTGAGCGGGAGAAGGCGGCGCAGGTGGCGGATTTGGTGCGGTTGGTGAGGTCGCGGGGGGAAGGGTGTCAGGTGCTGTTGGTGGGAGTTGGGGCGGATGATGAGGAATTGGTGGCGTGGTGGGTGAAGCGCGGGGTGGATGATTTTCTGCCGGATCCGGTGGTGGGTGGGAGTGTGGCGGGGGTGCGGTTGCTGGTGGCGGAGCGTGCGGTGATGCGGTGGCGGGTGCGTGAGCGGGCGTGGGGGGAATCGAGGGCGTTCCGGGGGAGGTTTGAGGAAGTGTTCCGAAGGGGGCCGGTGGCGGCGTTGGTGGTGACGGAGCGGGAGGGGTTGGTGCTGGACGCGAATGGGGCGGCGGAGGCGCTGCTGGAGTATCCGGGGGGCGGGTTGCGGCAGCAGTTTCTGTCGCTGGCGATGCCCGGGTTGTTTGACCGGGAGGATTTTCCGGGGATCTGGGGAGGTGGGAGTCGGGTGCTGAGGGGGGTGATTCAGTCTCGGGCGGATGGGGGAGAGTTGGTGCTTGAGGTGGCGGTGACGCGGGTGTCGTGGGGTGAGGAGGCTGCTTTGCTGCTGAATCTGCGGGAGGAAGGGGCGGTGGAGGGGGCGGTGGAGCGGCCGCGGGGGAAGCGGATTCTGGTGATGGAGGATGAACCGCTGGTGCGTGAGGTTTTCAGCCGGATGCTGGGGGCGCATGGGTATGTGGTGACGTGCACGGCGGATGGGGCGGCGGCGGTGGCGGCATGGCGCGAGGCGGCGCGGCGGGAGGAACCGTTTGATCTGATAGTGGCGGATCTGGAGATTCGGGGCGGCGAGGGTGGGGTGGCGGTGATGGCGCGACTGCGCGAGGAATTTCCGGGATTGCGAGCGGTGCTGACGACTGGGTACACGGAAGACGCGGCGCTGGCGGAGCATGCGGCGCGAGGATATTCCGCGGTGCTGGCGAAGCCGTTCTCGATGGAGAGCCTGCTGGAGGCGGTGGCGTCGGTGCTGGGGTGATAGGGTGCGGTGAATTACGCTAGCGGAACGGAAGTGCGTTTGCGGGCGGAGAAGCGGGCGAGTTCGGTGTAGCCGACGGATTTGGCCATGGAGACGGCGGCGGCGAAGGCGCGGCCGCATTCTTCCGGGGCGTGGGCGTCGGAGTTGATAGTGAGAGGGATGTCGGCGGCGCGGGCGAGTTCGAGGAAGCGTGGGGCGGGGTACATTTCGGCGACGTCTTTGAAGAGGCCGGCGGTATTGATTTCGATGGCGACGCCGGAATCGGCGAGGGCGGTGATGGCGGGGACGTACCAGCGGTCGAGGTCACCGGAGGGACGGTGGCCGAATTTCTTGATGAGGTCGGGGTGGGCCATGATGTCGAAGCAACCGCTGCGGGCGGCGTCGGCGAAGAGTTGCCAGTAGCGGTCCCACGAGGCTTCGATGCCGAGGGAGGAGAAGCCGGTGACGAGGGCCGGGTTGTCGAAGTTCCACGAGCCGAGGTAATGGACACCGCCGATGAAATAGTCCCACGGGGCCATTTCGGCGAGTTCGTGGATCCATGGGGTGCCGCCGTCGAACCAGTCGACTTCGAGGCCCATGCGGACGGGGATGCGGTTGGCGGCTGCGGCGCGGGCTTGCTCGATCCATTCGAAGTACTGGGGCAGTTCTTCGGCGAGCATGCGCCAGTCGTCGAAGGGCTGGGGCATGGGGCTGTGGTCGGAGAAGCCGATTTCGGGGAGGCCGAGGGAGAGGGCGTGGGCGACGAAGGCTTCCGGGGTCCCTGAGGCGTGGCGGCACAGGGGGGTGTGCATGTGGTAGTCGGCTGGGAGGGACGAGGGCATGGGGCGAGGAAGCCGCGTTGGAGTCGGGATGCAATGGGGCATCACTGGTGCGGGCCGGTGTGATTTTCGCCGTATTGGGAAAATGGTGCGCGATACAGGGTTCGAATCTGAGAAGCAAAGGGCCGGGTTTTATTCTGCGGGCAACCGCAAACGCCTTTGAATCAATGGGTTGCGGTGGGTTTTCCTTCCCCTGAGGAGAGGCTTGGGGAAGGCTGTAAATGCACGGAAATGCACAGAAATGTCGTCTAAATGAAGTTTCCATTGCACGGGTGTTGCACGGGTAAATGGTGGGGGCATGCGAGTAAAGCCTAAGTCGGAGTCGCCGAAAAAAGGCCGGACGAGTCTGATGGATAGGGATTCGGGCCGGTTGCGGCTTTCAATCCGTGAACTGTTGGAGTCAAAGAACGGCTACACTTGGACAACGTGGATGGTGCAGGGATTCAAGGATGCGCGGGGCCGGTGGGTGAGGCGAAAGTTTAAGGACCGCCGGGAGGCGGAGGTGTTCATGGCGGCGAAGAAGATGGAAATGATGACGCTGCAAAAGGGGCTTCATCCCGTCATGACCTCGCTCCCATTGGTTCGGTTGAGGGAGGCGGAAGCGGCGGTGGAGCGGCTTGATGAGCTGCGGGAGTTGTTGCCGTCGGGGGGTGCTGATCTGTCGCTTCTGGAGGCAGTGGCGTTCTATTCCGAACACGTTCGGAGGACAAGGATGGTGGAGGCTGTAGATGTGAGGGCGGCGCGGATTCAGTGTTTCCGCTGCAAGTCGTCACGGGGAATGCGGCCGCGTTCGGTGGCCAATGCGGAAAGCACTATCAAGTCGTTTGAGCGATGGCTGAGGCTATTGCCGAGATACAGTGACCGAAGTTTTGTTGAGGAATGGACCCCGCCCGTGATGGAAGTCACCGGAGAGGATGTGCAGGGATTCCTTGCGAGTCTCCGGGGACGGGATGGGCGGGTGGCGTCACCCAAAACGCGGGAGAATGTGAGGGCTGATCTGCGGTCTTTTTTTGCGTGGTGCATGGGGATGGAGAACAACGTGCCTATGCCGGGGGTGCAACGTCGGTGGCACGTTGAGAATCCGGCGGCGTCGGTGCCGAGGGAAAAGCCCGCCCGTGCGGTGCCGCTGGTGCTGTCGGTCGCTGATGCCGCGGCTTTGATGAAGGATGTGGAGCGCGTGCGGGAGGGTGATCTGGTGCAGTATTTTGCGCTGGCGTTGTTCGCGGGCATTCGTCCGTCTGGCGAGTTGGAGAAGTTGGCGGTGCATGAGGGTTTGCGGGCACCGTGCCGGGAGGCTGGGGGGCGTCCCTTGCTGGACTTGGAGCGGGGGGTGATTACCATCCCCGCAGATGTTGCTAAGAC
>CANHUG010000353.1 GCA_947462995.1 Verrucomicrobiales bacterium
TGTACGGAGGGGGACTTGAACGGAGGGGGCGTGTTCGGAGGGCTGGCCGCGCGCACTCCGTGCGCCCCGAGAGCTGTGATTGCTCACAGCAGTCCAGAGCCTTCGGCTGGCTTGTTCGGAGGGGGCGAGGGCGTGTTGGGTGGCGCGAGTACGGAGCCTCGCGATCCCAGGCGTGTACGGAGGGGGACTTGAACGGAGGGGGCGTGTTCGGAGGGCTGGCCGCGCGCACTCCGTGCGCCCCGAGAGCTGTGATTGCTCACAGCAGTCCAGAGCCTTCGGCTGCTTGTTCGGAGGGGGCGAGGGCGTGTTGGGAGAACGACTTGTACGGAGCCTCGCGATCCCAGGCTTGTTCGGAGAACGACTTGTACGGAGGGGGATTGTTAGGAGGGGGGTGTCAGGGGCGGTTGTTGTTGGGTTGGGGGCGTGGTTGCTGGGGTTGGTCGTTGCGGCGGCGGCGGCGGATTTCTTCCCAGCGTTTGCGTTGGGGGTCGGCGAGTTGGCGTTCGATGGCGCGATCGGATTCGATCATGCGCTGGCGGAGGTCTTTGCGGAGTTTTTCGCGGAGGCGTTGGATGTCCTCGTGGGTGCGGGCGAGGATGGTGTTGATTTCGCGGGACTGGTCCGGGGAGAGATCGACTTGTTTGCGGAGGTTGTCGGTCATTTTGGCGGCCCATTCCTGGTTTTCGCTGGGAGGGGCTGGGGTGACCTGACGGACGACGGCGAGACGCCCGCGGATGATCTGGGCGGTGACGAGCGTGCCGGCGAGGGCCCCGAGGCCGAAGATGGCGAGGGTGAGGACCGCTGTTTTCCAGTTCTGCATGGAGGGTGAGGGGGCGGTCAGAAGGGGGGATCGCTTTCCGGGAGGTCTGCGGCGAGAGGTTCGTCTGGTGTTTCTTCGGCGGCCTGGGTGGCGAGCCATTCATCGTCCATGACGTCGGCGAGGGCGGGTGCGGACCAGAATCCGGTGATGGCGACGACGGCGGCGGCGGCGGCGAGTGGGCGCCATGAATTGAGGGCGAAGAGTGCGTCGGCCCATGAGGTTGGGCGGTGGAGACGCTGGAGGACGCGGGCTTCGAGGCCGCGGGTGGCGGCAGCGGCCCATGAGGCTGGGCGGTCGTCGAGGGCGGCGGTGGCGAGGAGCTGATCGAGGTCGCGGTCAGAGAGATTTTTCATGGCGGACGAGGAAATCTTTGAGTTTCTGGCGGGCGCGGAGGGCGCGGACTTTGACATTGGCGATGGACCACCCGGTGACGGCGGCGATGTCGGCGACGCTGCGTTCTTCGAGGTGGAGCATGGTGACGATGAGCCGGTCTTCCGGGCGGAGGGCGGCGAGGGCGGGGCGGAGACGTTCGGCGGCGTCGCGGCCGGCGGCTTCGTGGGCGTCGGTGGGGTCGGCGAGACGTTCGAGGGCTTCTGGTTCGTCGAGTGGGACGAGGAAGGAAGTGCGGCGTTTACGGCGTTTGAGGTGAGTGAGGCAGGTATTGACGGCGACGCGGGAGACCCAGTGGGGGAAGGGGGCGTCGAAGCGGTAGGAATGGAGGCCGCGCCAGAGGTGGACGAAGATGTCCTGGCAGAGGTCGTCGAGTTCCGAGGCGCTCTGGACGTAGCGGGAGGCCATGGCGGCGAGGCGGCCTTTGCAGGCGCGGATGATGGAGTGGAAGGCGGATTCGTCGCCGGACTGGGCGGCGCGGATGAGGTCTGGTGGGAGGGA
The DNA here is from genome assembly GCA_947462995.1 of Verrucomicrobiales bacterium. Classification (GTDB taxonomy): domain Bacteria; phylum Verrucomicrobiota; class Verrucomicrobiia; order Verrucomicrobiales; family V1-33; genus V1-33. The sequence goes on from CANHUG010000353.1 coordinate 1,712, forward strand.
CGCCTCGTCGAATTCCGCGACCGCGAAGCGACCTGCGGAGGGGAAAGGGATCGGGAGGTGGAGGGAGGCGGTCATTCCTTGGAGAGGATGAGTGAGGGGAGGTCCGGGAGGTTACAGGTAAAGGGTGCGGGAGGGGTGAATGGGGGGGTGTTTGAAGAAACCGGGTTGACGGTCTGCTGCATCTGCCGTTTCAGAAAGTTTACGAGATGAGTTCTGAAATTCCCGAGCAGCCCCGCGAACGATTCCGCCCGTGTGTGGCTTGCCTGCTGATCAACGCGGAGGGCAAGCTGCTGATTTGCGAGCGGGATGATTTTGCGGACAGCTGGCAGTTTCCGCAGGGTGGTCGGGATTTCGGGGAGACCCCGAGGGAGGCGTTGCAGCGGGAGTTGTGGGAGGAGATCTCGTTGTTGCCGGCGGCGTATGAGATTGTGGAGGAGCGAGGGCCATACCGGTACCGGTTTCCGGTGAGGCATCGGAGGCGGCGGAAGTATGTGGGGCAGCAGCAGACGTATTTTCTGTGTCGGTTTCACGGGCCGGACAGCCTGATCAGCATTGAGACGAAGCATCCTGAGTTCCGCAGCTGGAAGTGGATTGAGCCGGCGGCATTTGATCTGAGGTGGCTGCCGGAGTTCAAGCGCGGGGTGTACCGGGATGTGCTGCGGGATTTTCTGGGGGTGATTGCGATCGGGGACGATCCGCCGCCGCCGCCGGAGCGGGATCCGAAGCCGCGGAAAATCGGGTGACGGGGGTCACTTTGTGGCGGGAGCGGGGCGCTGATCTTCTTTGAAGCGGAATGGTTTGGTGCCGGTGATGGCGTCGCTGGTGATGCTGGGGCACCAGTGTTTTTCGACGTGGGCGATGATGAGGTCGTGGCCGGTGAAGTGGTCGACGCCGGGTGGGCGTTCCGGGTTGTACATGGAGTCGGTCATGTCGCGCATGAAGGCGACGGTTTTGCCGAGGTAGACCTGCTGGCGGATGGCGAAGGGACGGCCGAGGACGCACATGTTGAGGTGAACGCCGCAGAGGATGACGTGGTCGATGTTGCGGGCGGCGAGGAGGTTCCATGTTTCCTGGCCGTCATCGGTGAGGGCGTCGCCGGGCTTGAGTTCGATGAGCGGGTGCTGGCGTTTCCATGGCGGGACGATTTCGCATTTATGGTCGGTGCAGGAGCAGCCCATGTCGCTGTCGTCGACCGGGAGGACGGCTTCGTGGCGTGGGTCGGTCCAGCACCATGCGGTGCCCCAGCGCGGGGCGGTGGCGAGGGGGACGGGGGTTTTGGCGAACGGGGCGGCTTTGGCGAGGATGCGCTGAGGTGCGTCCTTGTAGAAGTCGGTGACGCTGCTGGGGGCGTGGATGATGAAGATGCCTTTGGCGCGGGCGGCGATGAGCATTTCGTTGAGCGGGCCGGCGAGTTCGGTGACGCGGCGGGCGGCGCTGCGGCACCAGTGGTCGTCCCACATGTCGCAGACGATGATGGCGGTTTTTGAGGTATCCCAGACGGCTTTGGATTCGGTGACGGGGCCGGGGGTCGGGGCGTCTTTGGGCCTGGAGCGGAGGGTGAGCGGGAGGGGACCGGCGAGGGCGGAGGCGGTCATGGCGAGGAGGAGAAGAAGAGGGCGCATGGCTGAGCGGGAGCGTGGGTGGCTGGGGCGGGCGGTGCAATGAGATTCCGTCCCGCGGGTGCGCAGGGGGGGCGGGATTGTGGGGGGCGGTGTTGGGGTGAGGGGGTGGTCAGGGTGGGGGGATAGGAACGGATGGACCGTGTTGACCGTGTTGACCGTGTTGACCGGATGGACGGGATGGACGGGATGGACGGGAGCGGGCGCAGAGGGGCTTGTGGGGAGGGGTGAGTACGGAGGCTTGTGTGGCCGGGGGGGGGCGGAGGGCGGGAGGGTGCAGCGGTGCTGAATGCACGAGGGGACTGCTACCAGGGGACCGGGAAAAAACAGCCCTTGAGGCCACCGTGGAGTGCTGTATAGTTTCTATACCGCATGGAGTTTGAATATGATCCAGTCAAAAGCCAGATCAATAAGGAGAAGCACGGGATCGACTTTCTGGATGCCCAGGTTCTCTGGCTTGATGAAGATCGCATCGAGGTCCCCGCAAAAAGCGACACGGAAGTTCGTCATGCCGTCATTGCCAAAAGTGATGACAAGATATGGGTCGCCTTCTGCACGATGCGTGGAACTGCCATTCGGATCATTTCTGTGAGGCGAGCCCGAGAAAACGAGGAAAGAGCATACTATGACAGCTGAACAACTGGACGAGATTTTTGACAGAGGGGAAGAAGATATCCTCCCTTACCTGGACTTGGCCAAGGCCGTTCGTCCGGGGCACGAGGCAAAGCGGGTTAATGTGGATTTTCCCTCTTGGATGATTTCGCGTTTGGATTTTGAAGCGAATCGTTTGGGTGTGCCCCGGCAATCGTTGATCAAGGTCTGGATCGCTGAGCGCCTCGCGACGGCGAGAAAGTGAGGGTGCGTTTTGGAGGGCTGGGCGGGGCGATCGCGTACGGTGAACTTTGAGTGTGCGGATGAACTGCGGGGAGGGCGCATGTGCGGTGGGGCGGCGATTTCAAGCGCCCCTTTTCAAGGCTGGCGTCGCTGGTGTTTAGGCATCGCAGACGAGGTTGCGGCGCTTTTGGGTCGATGCTAGGCTGTGGTTGAAA
>CANHUG010000354.1 GCA_947462995.1 Verrucomicrobiales bacterium
ACTGGGCTGCCGGGGGATGACGGGGATGAAGCTGAGGCGGCGAACACGCGGCATCAGGTGAGCATCGCGGTGATTGTGATCGTGTTTGCGGCGGTGATTGCGGCGCTGGCGGCGCATGTCACGGGGACGGGATTCTGGCTCCGGTGAAATCGGCTTTCAGCGCTGGGGGGCTGGTGCGTCGGCGGAGGTGGTGAGGCGGACGGATTTAATCCTGAGGCGGTCGGAGGAATTGGGGGAGATGCCTGGGTTGATGTGGAGGCGGACGATGGGGCCGGACCATGTGGGGGCCTCGTGGAGGCGGATGGTGTAGCGCTGCCATGAGCCGTCGCCTTTGATAGGGACGGAGAGGTGATCTTCCGGGGCGGGGGCTGACTGACCGTGACGCTGCCATGAGATGTCAGCGTTTCCGCTGGAGGAAGAGATGGCGGCTTCGATGATGAGGAGCGGGGCGGCGGCGGCGTTCCAGAATGAGAAGGGGCTGACGAGTTGGGGGTTCGGGCCGGTGGGGCGGATGTCGAGGAGACCGTTGACGGGCCAGCCTTGATCGGAGGCGTTGCGGAGGTGCCAGCCCTGGCGGTTGTTGGAGAACGACCACGAGGGCGGGTGCTTCGGCTGGTGGCGGGCGGCGCGGGCGCGGATTTCGTCGAGTGAGCCTGCGACGAGTTCGTATTGGTAATCGAAGGTGATGTTGTGGTCGAGGATTTCGGTGGAGAGACTGGCTAGGTAGCCGGTGCTGGCGCTGAGAGGGTCGGGTGGACCGGGGGTGCCTGAGAAGCCGCCGATGAAGTCGATGCGACCGGGGGTGACGAGGCCGAGGCCGGAGTTGTCAGGGTTGAGGAGGGCGCTCCAGCCTTCGGTGCCGAGCCAGTAGGCCCATGGGGCGGGGCGATTCGGGGAAGGGGCGGAGGTGACGGGGGCTGCGGTGAATGGCTGATCGCCGGAGTAGGTGACGACGCGGTGCCACGGGGCGTTGGAGTAGACGGCGGGCAATTCCTGGTGACGGCCTTGGTACTGCTGGTGGTCGGCGCGGGCGTTGACGAGTCGGGCGCGAGCGGTGACGGTGCAGCCATCGAGGGCGAGCCATGATTCGAAGGTGCATTCGCCGGGGATGTTATTGAGGGGCCACTGGAGCGGGCGGGTTTTGACGTGGAGGGCGCGGCCTGAGTTTTCGTGGGCGAGGATGGTGGAGGTGTTGTGGAAGTCGTCGCCGGTCTGAACGGGGTTCCAGCCGAGGTGTTCCCAGTGTTTGGCGGGTTGCTGGCCGTTTGAGGTGAAGGGGACGGGACCGGAGTAGAAGGACATCTGGACCTGGCGGCCGAAGTCGTGGCTGTTGATGAGGTTAGGGCCGCCGTTGCGGGAGAGGAAGACGATGGAGCCGCCGCGGTTGAGATCGATGCCGAGGCGGAGCGTGCCGTTGTCGAGCCAGCTCATGCTGGCCTTGGGAGGGACGCCTGCGGGATCGGCGGCGGGAGTGGCGTTGGTGGAGCAGAGGGCGGCGAGCGCGAAGGTGAAGCGGGCGGCGGTGAGGAGTGGCTTCCGTGAGTCGCGCGGGATGGGCATGAGGGTATGGTACGGTGAGCGCGGCGAATTCTCGCGACGATACTGGACCGTGGGCTGGGAGGTGGAGGGCCTGCTAGCGGGGATGATCAGATGCCTTTTCCGGAGGGGCCGCGGCGGAGGAGGCGGAGCTGGTCGCAGACGAGCATGGGGGCGGAGAAGAGCGGCTTGGTGGCTGCGATCTGTTCTTCGATCCGTTTGATTTCGGCTTTGCGGCGTTTGGTTTCCGCGAGGCGTTTGAGGCGGGCGATGTCCGCGGAGAGGATGGTTTCCATCTGGAGCGCGGCTTTGCCTGCGAGTTCACGCATGCGGTGTTCGGCGCGCTGGTTGAGGTTCCGCATCATGCCTGGGAGGATGTTGTGGAGCGGGCGGGCGTTATTGCGGATCCACTCGCGGCGGCCGTTGCGGACCATTTTGTTAACGACCTCGCTGGTATATTCCGAGCTCATGTCCTCAAACTCGTGGCTGATGACGACGCGGACGGGGGTGGGGGGCATGTAGCGTGCGACGAGGTGGTCGTGGGCGCTGCTGCGGGGGGTGGCGAGGTAGATGCCTTCGATGAGGACGATCTGGGCGCGTTCATCTTCCCAGACGACATAGGCGGTATTGCCGATGGCGGTGACGAGGAGACGGTCGATGGCCTGAGCGACGAACGGGTGGTCCCATGTGAGGAAGTGGGCGTCTTCGCGGGTGCAGGCGGCGGCGCGGTGGTAGGCGAAGGACATCCCTTCCTTGGGGACGAGTTCGAAGTGGAAGGGGGATTCCGGGTTGGGTTTAATGAAGACGATGCGGGGCGCTTTGGTCTCGACGAGGATGCCGAGCGTTTCGAGCGTCCGGTTCATGAAGAGGTCGAGGGAGTCGTCATCGTCTGACGAGACCATGCGGGAGAGGGCCTGATCTGCGGAGGAAGCGCGGCAGGAGACGGCTTCGAGGAAGAGGTCGCGATGTTTGTCGAGACGGCGTTGGGCGGTTTCGACGGCGGCGGTGGTTTTTTTGACGAGCGCCTTGAGTTCGTCGTCGAGCTTCGGGTTGTGTTTGGCACCGATGCGTTTGGCGACGTCGTGGACTGGTTTGGCGAATTCGTCGTGGGCGTCGGCGAGGGCAGCCGGTGTGCCGCTGGTGGCGAGGAGCCCTTCGTGGAGCCAGCGGGCGGTCATTTCCTGTGGGGTGTCGGCGACGGTGGGCAGGAGGACCTTGATGATTCCGTTGAAGGAATTGTCGCTGGCGAAGAGACGGCGCTGGAGGTCGTCGAGTGAGAGTGGGGTATCCCAGAGGACGACGAGGTCCATGCCTGGGAAGGTACGGCCGGGGAGGTCGTCATCGCCGCAGATGATGACGCGCGGGGCGACGCCCTGGTCACCGCGGGGGGCGTCGGTGACGAGTTCGACGGTGCCGTCGACCTTGTTTCTGAGGGATTTTTCGACGGCGGCGGCGCGGGCGCGGGAGGCGGTGAGGACGAGGACCCGAGGGAGGGGCGGGGGAGGAGGAGGGGGTGGGTCGCCGGGAGCGAGGACGGGCGGTGGCGGCGGGTTGACCATGGAGGTCAGCCATGCGGTGACGGCGGGGTCGACGGCGGACGGTTCGGCCTTTGGCTTGCCTTTTGGAGCGGGTTCGCGAGTGGCGCGCGGTTTGAATTCTTCTTTGAGGGCGTCGCGGACGTCTGGTTTGTGCTCGAGCGGGACGAGTTCGAGGTGACGGGAGGGGAGGCCCGAGACGAGGGCGCGGGTGTTACGGAATACGAAGCGGCCGGCTTCGTGGGCGTCGAGAAGGTGGTCGATGATCTGGTCGCGGACTTCTTCGCGGCCTTCCTTCCAGAGTTTGTGCATCTCTTTGAGACGCGCGTCGCCTTGCTGGAGGGGTTTGAGGAGAGCGTCGGCTTCGCGGTCGCAGGCGGTGATGCCGAGGAGTTTGGTGACGGCGAGTTCGAGCGGTTCGAGATCTTTGCGATGGGTGGAGTACTTGCGCGGGGAGCTGAAGGCTTCGGGGTCGAGGAGGTGGAGACGGCCGAAGTGGTGGCGGGTGTCTGCTTCCGGGCCGGAGTTACTGAGGAGGAGGAGACTGGCGGAGGAAGCGGCGACTGGTTCGACGGCGGCGTAGGCGGCGTTGGGGGCTTCTTCGCTCCAGTGGAGGTGATCGGCGCCGGCGACGATGAGGACGTCCCATGGGAATTCAGCGGCGTCGCGAGCGGTTTTGCCGCGGTGGCCCTGGAGGGATTCGAGGGAGATGGCGATCCAGAAATCGGAGCGTTCTTCTTCGGAGTCTTCTGAGGGTTCTTGTTCAGCGAACGGGTGAGGGGGTGGGGCCTTGGAGGATTTGGCGGCCTTTTTGGCGGGAGCCTTTTTGGCGGCTTTGGGGTCGAAGTCTTCTTCTGTGAGGAGTTGGAAGGAGAAGGAGAAGCGGCGCTCGAGTTCGGTGAGCGTGTTGGCGAGTTCGGCTTCGGGGGCGATGAGGAGGACGCGGCGGGCGTTGCCGAAGGTGTGGAGGCGCTGGAGGACGAGGCCTGCGGAGACGGTTTTGCCGAGGCCTTGTTCGTCGGCGATGAGGACGCGCGGACTTTGGAATCTGGAGGCCTGAACAGCGACGTTGAGCTGGTGGGCGCGCGGGGTGAAGCGACCGTTGAGGAGACCGCGGAGGGGAGCGCGGAAGGTTTTGAAGCGGCGGTAGAGGGCGCGGTGGCGGAGGTTGTAGACTTGTTTTTCTTCTACCTGGGCGTTGAGGAGGCGGTCGTAGGGCTTGCTGAAGGTGAGGGAGTCGCTGAGGCGGCTTTCCTCGATTTTTTTGCCACGGCTGATGTAGGTGACGGTGCCGGC
>CANHUG010000355.1 GCA_947462995.1 Verrucomicrobiales bacterium
CCGCGCACCACCCCGCGCATGATCCCCAGCGGATGAATCACATCCCGCGCCCGGATGTCCTCCTGCTTCGTGTCCGGCCGCCCGAAACAGAACACGTCCACCGACGCCACCGGCTTCGCTCCTTTCCCAGCCCCCAGAATGTCGCGGATCACCCCGCCCAGCCCAGTGTTCGCCCCCGCATATGGCTCGATCGCACTCGGATGATTGTGCGTCTCCACTTTCAGACACGCCGCCAGCCCCGGATCAATCTCGATGAACCCCGCATTGTCCGTGAACGCACTCAGCACAAACCCCGGCTTCCGAGCCATGATCTCCTCGCTCGGCTTCCGGATGAAGGTCTTGAAGATCCCGTCCACCACCTCCTCATCCCCGTCCACCGTGTGCACAATCCTCGCCGAAAAAATCCGGTGCTTGCAGTGCTCGCTCCACGTCTGCGCAATCACCTCCAGCTCCACATCCGTCGGCTCACGCCCAGCTTCCGCAAAGTACGCCTGCACCGCCAGCATGTCCTCCCGGCTCAGGCTCAGCTTCATTTCCTTCGAAATGCCATGCAGTGCCTCGGCGTCGAGCTGAAGAACAGGGACAGTACGGTAACAGGGGCGGTCGGCAGCAGGTGCGCTCATGCCTCATCAAGCAGCCAGAAACCTCAGAGTCAAACGCAGGAGGACACCCCTCTTCACCCCCTCCCACCCGGCATGCGGATGGAATATTCCTTGCCCGCACTCCCCCCGAACCCGCACCTTCACCCTTAACTCCCTCCCGATGCTGTCTTTCCAGGACCACTTCCGGCACGCCCGCCACTGGCAACGCCGCCAGTTCCTCCGCGCCGGTGCCCTCTCCCTCGGCGGTCTCTCCCTCGCCGACCAACTCGCCGTCAAAGCCGCCGCCGCCCCCGATTCCCCCAACCCCCTCAAAAACCGCTCGGTCATCTTCCTCTTCATGCACGGCGGTCCATCCCAGTTCGAAACGTTCGACCCCAAAATGGACGCCCCCTCGAACATCCGCAGCGCCACCGGCGAAATCCCCACCTCCATCCCCGGCATCACCTTCGGCTCGTCCTTCCCCAAACTCGCCGCCCTCGCCCGCAAATTCTCCATCGTCCGCTCCTTCGTCACAGGCGACGGCAACCACGACATCAAACCCGTCGTCGGCACCGACTCCCTCCGCGCCAACCTCGGCGCCCTCTATGCCGCAGTCGCAGGCCCCGCTAGGCCCGACTCCGCCATGCCCACCAATGTCACGCTCTTCCCACGCTCGGTCGACCCAGACGCCCAACCCGCCATCACCGAATTCGGCAACTTCGAAAGCACCGGCGAATTGAGCCGCGCCTTCGCTCCCTTCGTCCCCGGCGCAGGCGCTGACCTCCAGGAGGACATGCACCTCAATCTCCCCGCCAGCCGCTTCGACGACCGCCGAGCCCTCCTCTCCATGCTCGACAACTGGCAGCGCCAGCTCGGCACCAGCGACGCCCTAACCGGTCTCGACGGCTTCCAGTCCCAGGCCTTCGACGCCCTCCACCGCGGGGTCTTCGACGCCTTCGACCTCTCCCGCGAAAACCCGAAAACCATCGCCCGCTACGACACCGCCCCCCTCCTCCCCAAATCCCGCATCAGCTCGCAGTGGAAAAACCTCAACCACTACGCCACTAACGCCCAAACCCTCGGCCGCCAGCTCCTCCTCGCAAGGCGTCTCTGCGAACGTGGCGCAGGCTTCGTCACCGTCACCACCAGCTTCGTCTGGGACATGCACGCCGATGTCAATAACGCTCCCCTCACCACAGGCATGGATTACGTCGGCCGTCCCTTCGACCACGCCGTCTCCGCCTTCATCGAAGACGTCGAATCCCGCGGGCTCTCCGACCAGATCCTCCTCGTCTGCTGCGGCGAAATGGGCCGCACCCCCGCCCTCAATAAAGACGGCGGCCGCGACCACTGGGGCAATCTCGCCCCGCTCCTCATCTACGGCGGCGGTCTCCAGATGGGCCAGGTCATCGGCACTTCCTCACGCGACGGCAGCGAACCTTCCTCCCAGCCCGTCACCATCAAAGACCTCATCGCCACCATCATGCACTCCATCCTCGACATCGGTCAGGTCCGCCTCATGCCCGGCATCCCCCAGCGCGTCATCGACGCCATGACCCGCGGCGAACCCATCCGCGGCCTCGTCTGACCCTCCCGAGAACCTCTGAAATGATCACCCTCCCCATCACGTAACCGCCGCCCTAATCATGCACTCCTCCCTCCCACGCCGCCACTTCCTCCGCAACGCCGCCCTCGCCGCCGCCGCGCCCTTCGTCGTCTCCCCATCCCGCGCCGCAGACACGATCTCCGGCATCCCCAAACTCCGCTCGGTCGCCGGCACGTTCATCGGCCCCCAGGCATGGACCTTCAACCGCTTCACCGTCCTCGAAGCCATCGAATTCGCAGGCCGCTCCGGCGCTTCCGTCATCGAATGGTTCCCAGGCCAGAAATTCAGCAAGGACGGCGGCTCATGGGGCCCCGGTGCCACCCCCGAAATGGAAAAAATGGCCCTCGACGCCCTCCAGAAATGGAACATCACCCCCATGAACTTCGGCGTCACAGGCATCGCCAATGACGAAACCGAAGCCCGCAAAACCTTCGATTTCGCCAAGCGCTGGGGCCTCTACGGCATCACCACCGAATCCGTCGAAAGCGTCGCCATCCTCGAAAAACTCGCCGCTGAATACGACATCCGCGTCTGCTTCCACAACCACCCGCGCCAGCCTAACAACCCAAACTACAAGGTCTGGGACCCGCAGTTCATCCTCGATACCTGCAAGGACCGCGACCCTCGCATCGGCGCCTGCGCCGACACCGGCCACTGGATCCGCAGCGGCCTCAACGCCCTCGACGCCGTCAAACTCCTCAAATCCCGCGTCCTCTCCATGCACCTCAAGGACCGCGTCGACGAAAAAGGCGAAGACGTCCCCTACGGCACTGGCAAGGCCAGCGTCGACGCCATCCTCACCGAAGCCCGCTCCCACGGCTTCAAAGGCAACGCCTCCATCGAATACGAAACCAACTGGGACCACAGCATCACAGACGTCGCCCAGTGCATCGGCTACGTCCGCGGCCTCGGCCTCGCCCGCGGCTGGGATAAAGCCTGACCTCCCGTCACCAGCCTAACCCTCACAAACCAACCCCACACCCGGGACGCGGCCCACCAGCCGCTCCCGGGTGTTTTCATTCCCACCCCACAACGTACAACCACCGCCCCGGAACGCGCGGTAAACACGACAGCCACAAGCACCCTATCCTCTCACCTCAGCGCATTCTGCCCGTGTCCCAACGGGACACCGCATACCAGCCCAGAGCAACGCTCTGGGTACACCACCACCCCCAACACCCGCGTTCTGAAGGAACGCTGCATACCAGCCCAGAGCATCGCTCTGGGTACGCCGGGCACCATGAATCACGAACAATTCACCGATCAGCCCCAATACCCCTTCCCTTCAGAATGCACGGGTTTCGCCGTCCTCGTTCCCTGAACTCCGCACCGCACTGAAATCCTTTGGTGTCGCGGCGCATCAGAAAGTGCTATTGAATCCTTATGCCGCAATCTCTCTCCAACATCCTCATCCACTTGATCTGGAGCACGAAAGATCGCCATCCGTGGCTGGAACCCCATATCCGTGAGAACGCCCATGCCTTTCTCGCGAACGCGGTGCGGCAATGCGACTGCGAGGCCTATCGCGTCGGCGGGGTGTCCGATCATGTGCATCTGGCGGTGCGCCTTTCCCGCACCCTGTCCGTGGCGGACTTGGTAAAGGCGATCAAGACTGCTTCCAGCAAATGGCTGAAGGCCCACGACCCTACCCTCACTGACTTTTCCTGGCAATTAGGCTACGGGGCCTTCTCCGTGGGGATGAGCCAGAAGGACAACCTGCTCCACTACATCGACCACCAGGAGGAACATCACCGCACGCACACCTTTCAGGAAGAATACCGCGCCTTCCTCACGAAATACGGAATCGAATGCGACGAACGCTATGCCTGGGACTGATGCACCCCATGCATACCAATCTCCGGCCACTATCGGTCGGACCACCGCCACATTCCTCCGCGCCAACGGCGCATCTCCAAACCTGACCGGAACATCGCCCGCCACGATCTACATACCTCCCCGCATTCTAACGCGCCAACGGCGCACCCCATACCAGCGAGGGTCAACGGCCCTCGAACGGGTCAACGGCCCTCGACTCGGGCACCGCCCGTCCCAACTTCCATGCCTCCCCACATTCTGACGCGCCAACGGCGCACCCCATACCAGCGAGGGTCAACGGCCCTCGAACGGGTCAACGGCCCTCGACTCGGGCACCGCCCGTCCCAACTTCCATGCCTCCCCA
>CANHUG010000356.1 GCA_947462995.1 Verrucomicrobiales bacterium
AGATTCGCGGCGGTCGTCTGCACCGTTTCCAGTCGCCACAGGTCGATGGCAAGGAGCCGGGCCCCGGCCGCCACAGCCTTTCGCCGTCGGCGGCTCCCGGCGTTCTTGTCCAGCAATGCGGGGAATTTAACGAACCCCCGCCATCCTGGCTCGAATCGCGTCAGTCGCCACACGGCTTCGATAAGCAGGGTGCGGACGCGGGGATTTCCATGGCGGTTGATCGGTCCCTGCTTGCGGCTGTCTCCGCTGGAGTTTTCGCGGGGGCACAGTCCCGTGTAGCTGCCGACCTCGCGGCGGTTTTTGAACCGATGCCATGTCAGGATTTCACCGCTCAGCAGTCGCCATGTCAGGTTTCCGAGTCCGGCGGGCAGGCTGGCGATGTCCGAGGCGGCTTCCTTTTCCAGTTCCTTTTTCGCCGCGCTCTGGAGTTTTTCGTAATGCAGCGCCTGTTCCTGCCAGAGTCCGGCCTGCTGGAGCAGATCGGCGGGAAGTCCGGCGCTGAGTTTGGCCCATGGCCCCGGCCGCCACCAGCCTTTGGCGGTCTTGATGCCCGCCAGCAGCAGGAGGCTTGCTCCGCGCCGGTCTGCGCGCATGCGCTCCTTGAGCAGGCGTTCGCGCTGCCGCCCGGCGTTCCGTCTGGCCTCCTCCTCCTCGGTAGGCACGCGGACGACACTGAAAGCGCGGGCATTGCCGGCATGGTAGCGCTCGCGGCGAAGGCACAGTTCCCGGGCGTCGCGCTTGTCTGTTTTGTTCGCGCCGCACCATGCCTCGGGGGCCACCACGATGTTTTCAACGCCCAGGGCGGTGAGCATGCGGTGGAGAACGTAGCCGAAGCAGCCCGCTTCATAACAACTCAGGACGCGGGCCCCTGCTGCGATCATTTTCCCGACCCATGCGAGAAGGGTGGCCTGATCCATGCGCTGTGCCGGCTGCGGCAGCGAGTGGTCGATCTGGCGCACAACGGTGATCTGGCGGGCATGGACATCGAGCCCGAGAATGACCAGTGTGCCGGGGCCGATGTCGGGCAACTGGGGCGGTTTTCCGGGAGGCTTCGGCGTTGCCGCGAGCTGGTTCTGGGACTCGGTTTTCCCGCTTGGCTCGATGGAGTCAGCGGCTATCTTTTTCTGTGGTTTGAAGGCCATAGGGCGTCAAGTAAGCACGCGAAATGCGCGCTGCTTGACGTCCTTCATGCCATCTACAAGCCGGCATCCCTCCGGGATGCTAGGGGGGGGTGGGAGAGGGGCGGGGCAGGCGGAGGCGACGAGTTGGACGCGATAGGACCGATCGAGCGAGATTGGGCGGGATGGGTAGGATAGTGGGAGGAGGCGATCGCGTACGGAGCCTCGTGGACCCTGGTGCTGGTTGGGAGATGGCTGGTTCGTCACCGGGCTGGGTAAGGCAGGGAATCTGTCAGGCGGTTCCCGTCAATAGCCATGCGTTCAACTTGGTCCGCAGGAATGCCGAGGATTTCCGGTGACAGCGGGCGGCGGCAGGTTACATGGAATGATGGAGGAGCATGACAAGCAATTTCGGAGCATGTTCCGCGGGACGATTCAGGAGATGCCTGTATGTGCCGCCGCTTCAAGTTCATGAGCAAGAAGATCATTATCATCGCGGGGCCGAATGGCGCGGGCAAGACGACCTTCGCGCGGTCGTTTCTGCCTGAGGAGGCGCAGTGTCCGCGCTTCATTAATGCGGATCTGATTGCGGCCGGGCTTTCTCCGTTTGCGCCGGAAGCTGCCGCTCTCAAGGCCGGACGGCTGATGCTGAAGGAGATGGCGGAATGTGTGCGAAAGGGGGAAAGCTTTGCCTTTGAGACGACACTTTCTGGTCTGAGTTATTTGTCCCACATCCGGGAATGGCAGGAGCGGGGCTATCATGTGAGCTTGTTCTTCCTGAGCCTGCCCGATGCGGAGACGGCTATTGCAAGGGTAGCGGAGCGCGTGCGGCAGGGCGGGCACAACATTCCCGAGAGCGTGATCCGCCGCCGCTTCACCGCGGGGCTGAGGAATCTGGAACAGTCCTACAAGTTCGCGGTGGATGCGTGGGCCAAGTATGATAACGAAGGAGAAAGCCCGGTTCTGCTGGAATGGGGGGAGCACCAACGACAATGAGAAATATCGAAGAAGCCAAAGATCCTGATCTGCGGGCCTCCTTCGCGGCGATGAAGCGCGCGGCAGAAGCTGCCCGCAGGACGGCGATTCAGACGGGGACGGATCTCATCGTGGTGAAAGACGGTAAAATCACCCGTATCCCCGCGAAGGACCTGCGGCAAAAAGCCCCGGATACCGAGCGATAGAACCGCGTGGCCGAACCTAATGCAATGGGTTCCGGTTTGGGCATGGCAATCCTGGGAACGTAGTTTGTCACCAATTTGTCACCGCGGTCGGTTGTTAGGGTGAAAAACGGGGCGTTGCCGGTCGGTTTTCGTCTGCATAACCCATTTAGGGAGAGTGGGTTATGCGATGGTGCGCGGAGAGGGATTCGAACCCCCGACCAACTGTGTGTAAGACAGCCGCTCTACCGCTGAGCTATCCACGCGGGTGAAGTGATGGGCGATATTCCATGGTGTGGCGGGGTGGACAAGGGGAATTCGCGCGCGGGTGGGGGGAGGGAGGGTCAGTGGGGTGTGGGTTTGGAGGTGAGTTGGGAGACGAGGCCTTTCAGTGCAGCCCGCCTCACAGCTGGCATCTTCTAATTTTGTGGGAAGGAATGAAAATTCAGCCGCGTTGCGGGGTGGGAGCGGGTCTTTTTCCCGATTCCTGTGTTGCTCGTCGGTTGCGAATCCCGATTCGCGCCCTTCTCGCGCCGTGGACTCGGAAAAAATCCCACGTTTAGAAGACACCATCTATTCGGCGGACTACACTAAGGCGGCGAGGCCGAAGGTGATTTTTTTGAAGAAGGAGGGGTTGTGGGGGACGAGGATGAAGCGTGGGTGGCGTTGCCAGAGAGCGCGGAGGCGGGAGTCGAGGGCGACGGCTTGGAGGTAGTTTTCGGTGCGGACGGGGTTGCGGCCTTCGATGCTCATGCCGCCAGCGGCGGCGGTTTCGAAGAAGATGACGGCGTCGTAGCGGAGGAGTTCGGATTCGAGGGAGGAACCGATGGCATGGAAGAAGCCGTCGGGTTTACCTGGCCAGTAGGCTGCGCCGTCGATGGTGCCGCGGTCGCAGAGGAGGATGCGGTCTGGGTAGGAGGCGTGCTGAATCTCCTCGAGGTGACGCTGGACCTGGTAGATGGCGGACTGGGAGGATTGGATGGCGCGTTTGGAGGTGCCGCGAGGGAAGCCGCCGGAGAAGAGCATGGTGGCGGCTTCGGGGACGATGACGACGCGGTCGCCGATTTCGCGTCGGAAGAGGTCGGCGGCGGTGGTTTTGCCGCCGCCGGGGCCGCCGGTGAGGGCGATGCAGCAGCGGTGGTTATCCTTGGGGAGGCGGCGGGATTTTGGGGTGGTGTGGGCGTGAGGGGGCATGCCCGCATGATGCGGGGGGCGGTGGGGGAAAGCAAACCGGGTGGTTACGGTTTGGCGGGAGCGGGAGCGGGGAGGGGGAGCATGACCTCGTTGCGGCGGACTGGGCCGGGGGTCCATGGTGGGTCGAAGTAGGCGGTGACCGGGTTGCCGGAGCTGGTGAGTTGCTGGGCTTTCATCCATTCGCGGAGTTTGGCGAGAGCGGCTTCGGCGTTGGCTGGGGTGGAAGCGCCGTTGAATCGGAAGACGGCCCAGCGGCCGGCTGGGAGTTGCTCGACCTTGACGTCGGAGGCATTGGGGGCGGGAGCGCCTTTTTTGGCGACTTCGGTGGGTACGACGAAGCTCATTTTTCGGGCTTCGCCGCCAGCGCCCATGAAGACTGGGGTGGTCATGGCGATTTTTTCCGAGCGGTCGTTCTGGCCGGAGATGTAGCGGAAGAGGCGCATGAAACTGCCGTCGCGGGCGGCGTCGGAGTCGGCGGAGGTGCTGGCGATGGTGAGGGCGGGGTAGTCGCGGATCTCGAATTTACCGTCGGCTTTGGTGGTGGCGTAGGGGGCGGATTCGTAGCCGGCGCGGGTGGCGGTGCAGGCGGCGAGGAGGGCGACGACGGCGAGGCAGCCGGTGGCGATGAGGTAGGATTTCACGGTCAAGCTACGCTTGGAAAGAGGAAGTGAGAAGTGGGAAGTGAGAAGTGGGAAAGGCGAATGATGATTAGAGGACGGAGATCGAGGGGGGGGGCCTGGGGAGCTGTTTCGCAAGTTGCTCAGGTGTTGGTTCTGAGGTGGCTTGTGGGGAGATAAGCGGCGGGACGCCGCTTCCAGTGTGCCCGGCATGGGCCTTAACTAATGACATGAAACGATGACATCGGAGCTGATGAGAGCAACCGTAGCTGAACCG
>CANHUG010000357.1 GCA_947462995.1 Verrucomicrobiales bacterium
CCCCATCGCCTTCGGATCATACACCGTCACATGCGCCCCCTCCTTCACCAGCGCCTCCACCAGCTCGATCGCCACCGACGACCGGATGTCATCCGTGTTATTTTTGAACGCCAGCCCCCACACCGCAATCCGCTTGTCCTCCAGCACCCACAGCGCATCCCGGATGTGCTTCAGAAACCGCTGCAGCATCTGCCGGTTCACCGCCTGCACTTCCTTCAATAGATGAAACGGCACCCCCAGCTGCTCGCTGATCGCAATGAACGCCGCAATATCCTTCGGAAAACAGGACCCTCCATAACCAATCCCCGCATTCAGAAAATTACGCCCGATCCGCCGGTCCATCCCGATCCCCTCCGCCACCATCTCCACATCCGCTCCGCTGATCTCGCAGATCTGACTCACTGCATTGATATACGATATCTTCAGCGCCAGAAAACTGTTCGCCGCATGCTTGATCAGCTCCGCACTGTTGATGTCCGTCACCAGCACCGGCGCATCAAACGGCGCATACACCCCGCGCATCAGCGCGATCGCCTTCTCACTGTTCGCTCCAATCACAATCCGGTCCGGCTTCATCAGATCATCCACCGCACATCCCTCACGCAGAAATTCAGGATTGCTCACCACATCAAACGGCACCTCAGGCGCATACCTCCGAATCGTATCCGCCACCTTTTCCCCCGTCTTCACCGGCACCGTGCTCTTGTCCACAATCACTTTGTAAGACGTCACCACCTGCGCAATCTCCCGCGCCACTTTCTCAATGAACCGCAGGTCAACGCTCCCGTCCGGCTGCGGCGGCGTCGGCACCGCAATAAACACCACCTCGCCGAAATCCACGCCCTCCGCGGTACTCGTCGTGAACCGCAACCGCCCAGCCTCCGTGTTCCGCTTCACCAACTCATCCAGCCCAGGCTCATAAATCGGAATCTCACCCCTCAGCAACCGGTCGATCTTCTGCTGGTTGTTGTCCACACAGAGCACTTCATGCCCGACTTCCGCAAAACATGCGCCGGTTGTCAGTCCTACATACCCGGATCCAATAATCGTGAGCTTCATAATTGATGACGGTCTGCTGCCTTGTCTCATAAGACACACGCCGCTTCCCTTCTTCCCGCACCCTCCCCAGAGCGTCAACCGCTTTCCCCTTAAGCGGCTCTTAAGCCCCCCTTCACCACGCGCTCGGTTGCTTCCCGAATACCCGCCGCAGCACGGTCTTCCCAGCATGCCACCCGCACATCCCATGCACCCCCGGCCCCGGCGGCGTCGAACTCGAACACAAAAACACATCCCCCGCCGGAGTCGTCCACGGATTCCACCGCGCCACCGGCCGCGTGTACAACTGCCACGCATCCATCACCCCGCCCACAATGTCCCCTCCCGCATTGTTCGCATTGTACCGCTCGTAATCCCCAGGCCCCATCGCATGCGTCGCCAGCACCGTGTCCCGGACCCCCGGCGCAAACCGCTCCATCTGCCCCAGCACCGCCTCCGCATGGTCCTCCCCACTCCCGCTCGCCACATGACAATACGCCCACGCCGTATGCTTCCCCTCAGGTGCCCGACTCCCGTCACACACGCTCTGCTGCGCCACCAGCACAAACGGCTTCCCATTCACTCCCTCCCCCCAGCACCGCCTCTCGCTCGCCGCCAATTCCTCAAAATTCCCGCCCACATGCACCGTCCCAGCTCGCCGACACTCCGCATTCGCCCACGGAATCGGCCCGCTCAACGCCATGTCCAGCTTGAACACTCCCGGCCCATAACGAAACCGCTTCAAACGCTCCACGTAACCACTCGGCAACCGTCCCCCGCAGATCGACGCCATCTGCCCCGGCCCAGTATCAAACAAATACGCCGCCGCCGCCGGCAACTCCTCCAGCGTCTCCACCCGCCACCCGCACACCACTTCGCCTCCCAGTTTCTCCAGCCGCCGCACCATCGCCCCCGCAATCGACCCGCTCCCTCCCCGCGCCACCGGCCATCCCGTCGTCTGCCCAGCCAACCCTAACGCCACCCCAACCGCCGCCGTCAGCGGCTTCTCCAATGGCAGCACCGAATGCGCCGCATTCCCGCCAAACAACGCCCGCGCTCCCTCCGTCCGGAACTCCGACCCCACCAGCCCAGCCGCACTCCTCACCGCATGCCTCCCAAACCGCATCATCCCAATCGGATGCCGCGGCAATACCGGCAGCGGCCCCAGCAGATCCCCCCACATCCCCGGCAGCGAATCCCTCAACCGCCCGAACACCCCCAGCCACGCCTTCCCATCCTCCCCCAAACCCGCCGCCGTCTCCTCCACCCCCCGATGCATCACCGCCGCCCTCCCGCCATCCAGCGGATGCGCCAGCACCACCTCCGGATGCACCCACTCCAATCCATCCTCCTCCAGCCGCATCCCCCTGAAAAATGGCGACACCAGCGCCATCGGATGCGCCGCACTGCACACGTCATGCAAATACCCAGGCAACGTCAACTCCGCCGTCCTCATCCCCCCGCCAGCCACCCCGTACGCCTCCACCACCAAGACCCCCAATCCCTCCCTCGCCAGCGTCAGCGCCGCAGCCAGACCGTTCGGCCCACTGCCAATAATCACCGCATCATACCGCGTCTGTCGGGGAACGTCTCTCGCCATACCCTCCCCCATACCCCACTCTCCTCCCAGCGCAATCCCACCCATCCCCTCTCCCCCCAAAAAAACCGCCCGGCCGCAGTCTCTTCAACCACGGCCGGGCGCTCGATCTTCACTCTCCAAACCTCACATCGCCTTCTTCACATTCGAAGACGCCACAAAACGCACGGTCTTGCTCGCCTTGATGTTCATGCTCGCTCCAGTCTTCGGATTCCGACCCTTCCGCGCCTTCCGCGCCACCAGCTTGAAGGTCCCGAATCCAATCAACTGCACGGCCTTGTCTTTCTTCACACCCTTCACAATCGACTCAAGGACCGCCGCCACTGCTTCCGCCGCGGCCTTCTTGCTGGTTTCCTTGCCGAGTGACTTCTGCACGGCTTCGATAAGTTCTGCTTTGTTCATGAACGTTGGTTGGTTTTGAGGATTGACGGCTACCGCGGACGAGGAAAAAGAACCCGGGCGCACGCCCTCTCTTATGGATTCAGTGAAATTCTGTCAATCCGTTGCTCTTGAAAAATTGTTATTAAAATCAACAGCGGCGGACGCTGATTTTTACAAAATACCATGAACCCCCCAGCCCACCTCCTCCGCTCCCCCTCCGTCCACCCCTCCGCCTTCGTCGCCAAAGGCGCCGTCGTCCTCGGTGACGTCTCCATCGCAGAAAATGCCAGCGTCTGGTACAACGCCGTCCTCCGCGGCGACATCAACGCCATCACCATCGGCCGCGGCTCCAATGTCCAGGACGGCTCCGTCCTCCACCTCTCCGCAGATCACGGCTGCCACATCGGCAACTACGTCACCGTCGGCCACATGGCCATGCTCCACGCCTGCTCCATCGGCGACGAATGCCTCATCGGCATGGGCGCCATCATCCTCGACGGCGCCCAAATCGGTGCCCGCTCCATCATCGGCGCTGGCGCTGTCGTCACCCAGAACAAAATCATCCCCCCAGGCTCCATGGTCATGGGCACCCCTGCCAAGGTCGTCCGCGAACTCTCCCCAGACGAACAAGCCAACCTCCGCTCATGGGCCGATCGCTACATCCGCCTCATCCCTCACTACCACCAGCTCGGCCACGCCGACCCTGCCTTCTCCACCCAATCCGACGGCCTCCACTCATGAACCCGGACGCCCAACTCACCATCTCGCCTCTCCCCGTCTCCATCCCGGACGGCTGGAACGACGGCACCACCGGCGCTGAACTCATCTTCCTCGGCCGCGTCCGCCACTCCGAAAACAACCAACCCATCTCCGGCATCTCCTACTCCTGCTACGATGCCATGGCCCTCCCGGAACTCCAACGCATCCACCTCGCCGTCACCTCCTCCCTCGGCCCCCACCGCGTCGTCATCCACCACCGCACCGGTTTCGTCCCTAACGGCGAACCTTCCCTCCTCATCGCCTGCGCCTCCCGCCACAGCCCTGCCGCCTTCTCTCTCGTCTCCGAATACCTCCGCCTCATCAAATCCTCCCTCCCCATCTGGAAATCCCCAGTCTTCACTAACCCCTGACGCCCCTCCCCATTCCATGAATCCTTCCGCCCTCGACACGCTCCAGCGCTACTACGCCGCCTTCAACGCCGGTGACCGCGAAACCATGCTCGCCCTCCTCACCGACGACGTCATCCACGACATCAATCAGGGCCACTCCGAATCCGGCCGCGACGCCTTCCGCACGTTCATGTCCCGCATGGACCAGTGC
>CANHUG010000358.1 GCA_947462995.1 Verrucomicrobiales bacterium
CACCCTCGCAGGCCTCGAATTCTCATGGCCGCCTGACGAAGACGGCACCCAGCGCCGCGAAACATGGGGAGCCCGCATCGAATACGACAGCCCCACCGCCCGCCCGCGCACCGCATGGTTCTGCATCCCCAAACGCCTCGACGAATCTGACTTCCTCAAACCCGGCGACTCCTCGCCAGACTCCCTCGCCTTCCTCGCCGAAGACGAATTCCGCGTCCGCTGGCGTCGCGACCTCCACGCCGAAATCTGGGACCGCCAGACCACCTATCTCGACGAAATGGCCCTCCGCTCCCACCTCGGATTCGGACGCCCGGAAATGAACAAGACGCTCCCTAGCGCCATGGCTTTCCAGCCAGTCGAAAACTTCGAACGCTTCATCCGCGACTACCTCCTCGAACCCGCCCTCCCCGACGTCCGCGCCGTCAAAGCCAGCGTCGACGCCCACCGCCGCGCTCAGGAACGTCTGGAAAAAATGGCCGACCAGCACCAGCGTCTCGCCGCCATCGCCTCCCTCCACGCCACCGCCGACGCCGCTCGCTCGGAAGCCGCCCTTTGGTCCCACCTCCGCGACGCCCTCGCCCACGAGGAAGCCCTCGAATCCCTCCAGCAGCGCAAGGACCGTCTCGCCGCCCTCCACGAAGAACACGCCGCTAACCGTGAGGCCCGCGAAGCCGCCATCACCGAACGCAACTCTCTCCGCGAACAACTCGAAGACGTCCGCCGCGAGGTCTTCAATGACGACGGCGCTTCCAGACTCGACGAAACCCGCCGCCGCCACACCGCCGCCGCCGCCGAACTCAAACGGCTCCGCACACTCCAGCAATCCGTCCGCGACTTCCTCCACGCCCGCTCCCAGGCATGGACCCAATGGCTCCGCGCCGGCACCTCTCTCGGCGTCCCCCATCCCACCGATGCCGACGCCGACCTCGAACTCCTCCGCGGCCGCCTTGAACTCCCAGCCCTCGACGCCTCCACCCGTCTCGCCCGCACCGCCGACCGTCTCCTCGCCGACGCCTCCGATAAAACCCGCACCCTGACCGAGGACATCCGCACTCACGAAAAACGCGAGCGCCAGATCCAGGACGATCTCCGGCTCTTCGCCGAAGGCCGCTCCACCCCATCCCCGCTCCTCGACGCCCTCCGCTCCCGCGGCCACCGCGCCGTCGCCCTCGGCCGCATCGTCGAGGTCACCCCTGACGGCGAAAAATGGTGGGGTCTCCTCGAAGCCCTCCTCGCCTCCGACCGCCACGCCGTCATCCCCGACGACTTCGCCGCCGCATGGGACATCGCCCAGCGCACCCCCGGTGCCACCGAATCCCTCCTCCACCCTGACGAAATCACCACGCTCCCCTCACGCGTCCTCCCAGGCTCCATCCGCCACTTCCTCCAGACCACCCACCCCGCCGCCTCCGCATGGCTCGACCACCGCCTCGGTGCCATCATGCCAGTCCGCAACGCCGCCGCTCTCGATCGCCACGATCTCGCCCTCTCCTCCGACGGCTGGCTCAAAGAACCTCCGCGCCGCACAAGGTTAGTCCCCGAACGCGAACTCTCCCTCGGCGAAAACGGCCTCAAACGTCTCCGCGCCACCCGCGAAGAAGAACTCGCCTCTCTCCAGCTCCAGCTAACTTCCCTCCGCCGCTCCCGCGACGACTGGAACGCATGGATCCAGCGCGGCCGCGACAACCACCTCAACGACTTCTCCGTCCCCTCTAACGCCGGCGATCTCCGCAACCTCGACGACCTCGTCGCCGAAGAAGATTCCCTCCGCGAAACCCTCGACCTCCTCGCCACCCCGGAACGCGAGGCCGCCGTCAAACGCATGCGCGACCTCGAAAGCGCGGAACGCTCGGCCTCCGAACGCGCCATCCGCATGGACGAACGCATCGCCCGCGCCGATCTCGAATCCGCTCAGCTCCGCGACGACCTCACCTCACGCGAAGAAGCCGAACGCTCTCTAGCCATTTCCCGCGAAGCCAGCCGCTCCCGCCTCCCCGTTTCCGCCACCGCAGACATCGATCAGCGTCTCGCCGCCGCCCGCGCCCAGTACCCCACATGGCGTCAGCGCACCGACGTCGCCGCCGATCTCTCCAGACGCCGCGAATCCGACGCCGCTGACCTCCTCCGCCGCCGCAACGACGCCCGTCTCCAGCTCGCTTCCCTCCACCCCGAGACCGCCGCCGCCTTCGACCCCGCGGACCCTGACAACTCCGCCTACGACCGCCGCGAGCGCGAACTCGCTGAACAGGAACTCCCACGCTTCCGCGACGAAGCCGAGAAAGCCCGCCGCGAATGGGAAGAACGTCTCCAGCACCAGGTCCTCGACAAAATCCGCGAGAAACTCGAAGACGCCGAACGCACCAAACGCGAACTCAACCGCGCCATGGACTGCGAAATCGGCGGCTGGCGCTATCAAATCAGCAGCTCCGCAGACCGCGCCCACACCGCCATCTGGACGCTCGTCGAGAAAGGCCTCCCCTCCGGCGACGGCATGGACCTCTTCAACGCCGCCGCTCGCGCCGAACTCGAATCCGCCAAGGCCGAACTCATGGCCGCCATCGAAGCCGCCGACAACCCCGCCGAATCCCGCCACCAGCGCGCCCTCGACTACCGCTACTACCACCGCTGGCGCATGATGGCTCAGCACGCCGGCCGCGACGCCTCCGCCGCCGACCTCGACCGCATCGCCAAAAAACAATCCGGTGGCGAAAACCAGGCCCCCTTCTTCGTCGCCACCCTCGCCGCCTTCCGCCGCGTCTACGACCAGTCCCAGCGCCAGTCACCGCCTAACCTCGGCCTCGTCGTCATGGACGAAGCCTTCTCCAAACTCTCCGGCGACCGCATCGACGACTGTCTCGCCCTCGCCAGAAACTTCGGCCTCCAGCTCCTCATGGCCTTCCCCGAAGACCGGCTCCCCACCATGGCTACCCACGCCGACACCATCATCCAGTGCCGCGTCGAACGCGCATGGGACTCCCGCGACGTCGTCAGCAGCATCGAAAACTGGGTCGTCCGCGTCAATCGTGAGCAACTCTCCGAGGCCCTCTCGTGATCCCTCCGCCTCCATGGCTGGCGGAATTCCACCGCCAGTGGCTTCGCGCCCGCGGCTCCAGACCTCTTCCCGCATCCTCTCCGTTCTCCCGCCCGTGGGACGATCTCCTCGACGCCGCCGGTCTCCATTCCGCCGAACTCCGCCACCACGCCGCCCGCGAAGCCCTCCAGCTCGCTTCCTCCGGTCTCCTCTCCCTCACCCGCGGCCGCCACCAGCTCTCCATCATCCGCATCCGCCTCCCTATCACCTCTGAACCATGGCTCCGCGGGCTCTTCAACTCCCAGGCGCCCGCCGACGCCCTGACCGCTTCCCTCGCCATCGTCGCCTCGTTCCAATCCACCCCCCACCCGCTCTTCCCGGACGAATGGCCCCGCTGGTGCGCCTCCCTCGCCACCGCCTTCTCCGCCGGCCGCCCGCTCCGCCCCTGTCACTGGAAAAACCCCAACACCCTCCGCGCCTTCCTCTCCCTCTTCTTCGACCTAACATCCACCCCGTGGCCCCCGGCCACACTCGTCCGCGACGCCGACATCTCCCTCGGCCGCCCCACCAAAACCATCGAACGCCACCACCGCGCCCTCGCCGCCGCCCTCTCCTCCCTAACCGGTAAACCCACGCCTCTCGAAAGTCTCGGTCTCATCTCCTCCAACAGTCGTCTCCTCTTCGACGGACCACTCACCCTCACCTTCCCAGACGGCGCCCGCATCCACTCCGACGCCCTCCGCCACGGCATCTCCATCACCGCCGCCGACCTCGCCCGCGCCTCCTCCATCACCACCTCCGCCTCACGCATCATCTCCGTCGAAAACCACAAAACCTCCTTCCTCCACCTCGCCGCTCGCAACTCCTCCCGCGATTCCCTCATCATCGCCACTTCCTTCCCTACCAAAGCCGTCCGTCTCCTCCTGTCCGCTCTCCCGCCCTCCCTCCCGCACTGGCACTTCGGCGACACCGACCCCGCCGGCTTCCTCATCCTCCGCCAACTCCGCTCCCTCTCTCCACGCCACGTCGCCCCATGGCTCATGGACTGGATCGACAACCCGCAAAGTCCTCCTCTCTCCGCATGGGACCGCCGGACCCTCGACGATCTCCTCGCCTCCCCTCTCATGCTCGACTGCCACCCCGACCTCCTCCGCATCCGCGCCGCCAACCGCAAAGGTGCCTTCGAACAGGAAGCCCGCTCCCCTCTCCCTCCCTTCCCCTCCCTCTCATCCATCACCCCCGTCTCTCCTCTACCCTAACTTCCCACCCCATGGCCTGGACCTACCTC
>CANHUG010000359.1 GCA_947462995.1 Verrucomicrobiales bacterium
CCGGCGCTGGCTTCTCAGGCCTCGTGCTCGCCGAACGCTGCGCCGCTCACGGCCTCCGCACCGTCGTCATCGAGAAACGCAACCACATCGGCGGCAACGCCTTCGACCGCACCGACTCCAATGGCGTCCTCTACCACGCCTACGGCCCCCACTACTTCCGCACCAACAGCCGCCGCGTCCGCGAGTACCTCTCACGCTTCACAGAATGGCAGCACGTCACCTACCGCATCCAGAGCTGGACCCACGGCCGCTACTGGAGCTTCCCGGTCAACCTCACCACATGGGAACAACTCACCGGCAGACAAGGCTCCGAAGCCGATTTCGCCCAATGGCTCGAGCAGTCACGCATCCCCTGCCCTAACCCCTCCAACAGCGAGGAATTCATCCTCTCCGTCGCAGGACCCGAATTCTACGAACGCTTCTTCCACGGCTACACCCGCAAACAATGGGGCCGCGAACCTCGCGACCTCGACGCCTCCGTCTGCGCACGCATCCCCATCCGCACCTCCCGCGACGACCGCTACCTCCGCGAAGAATTCCAGGCCCTCCCCGCCGAAGGCTACACCCGCATGTTCGAACGGCTCATCGACGCCTCCCCTAACCTCCGCGTCCTCCTCGACACGGACTTCATGGACGCCCGCCGCCACTTCCAAGCCACCCACACCATCTACTCCGGCCCCATCGACGCCTACTTCGGCTTCCGCCACGGCCGCCTCCCATGGCGCTCCCTCCGCTTCGAAACCGAAGCCCTCACCAGCGCCGACCTCGCCGCCGCCAACCGCTCCCATATCTCCGGTCACAAGGACTTCTGGCAACCCGCCCTCCAGGTCAACTACCCTAACGACTTCGACTTCACCCGCATCGTCGAAATCAAACACGCCACCGCCCAGCAGACGCCTCACACCAACCTCGTCCGCGAATTCCCCCTCGCCGACGCCCCGGACCGCGAACCCTACTACCCCATCCCCGCGCCGGATACCAAGGCCCTCTACGCCCAATACAAAGCACTCGCCGCCTCCGAACCCTCCGTCAGCTTCTGCGGCCGCCTCGCCACCTATCAATACTACAATATGGACCAGGTCACCGGCATGGCCCTCCACGAATTCGACCGCCTCACCAGCCCCACCGGCCCCTTCGCAGGCCTCGTCACCACTCCCTGACATCTCCTTCCCATCCCCGCTCCCATGACCCCTAAAGACAAACTCGCCTCCGGCTCCGCCACCATCGGCGTCCTCGGCCTCGGCTACGTCGGCCTCCCCCTCGTCCTCGGCTTCGCAGAAAAAAACATCCGCGTCATCGGCTTCGACGTCGATCAGCGCAAAGTCGACGCCCTCAACGCCGGCCAATCCTACATCCAGCACATCTCCCCGGACCGCGTCAGCTCCGCCGTCTCCGCTGGCACACTCTCCGCCACCACCGACTTCTCCCGCATCCCCGAAGCCGACGTCATCATCATCTGCGTCCCCACCCCGCTCAACAGCCACCACGAACCAGACCTCTCCTTCGTCCGCGCCACCCGCGACACCATCCTCCCTCACCTCCGCGCCAACCAGCTCGTCTGCCTCGAAAGCACCACCTACCCAGGCACCACCGACGAGGAATTCCTCCAACAGATCCGCTCCCGCGGCTTCTCCCCAGGCTCCGACTTCTTCCTCGTCTTCTCCCCGGAACGCGAAGACCCAGGCAATCCAGACTTCCACGGCACCGGCATCCCCAAAGTCGTCGGCGGCTTCTCCCCAGCCTGTCTCGAACAAGGCATCGCCGCCTACGGCGCCATCTACCAGAAGGTCGTCCCCGTTTCCTCCACCCGCGTCGCGGAAATGGTCAAGCTCCTCGAAAACATCTTCCGCGCCGTCAATATCGGCCTCGTCAACGAAATGAAAATCGTCGCCGACGCCATGGGCATCGACATCTGGGAAGTCATCAACGCCGCCAAAACCAAACCCTTCGGCTTCACCGCCTTCTACCCAGGACCAGGCCTCGGCGGCCACTGCATCCCCATCGATCCCTTCTACCTCACATGGAAAGCCCGCGAGTTCGGCATCCACACGCGCTTCATCGAACTCGCCGGCGAAATCAACGAGGGCATGCCCCACTACGTCGTCCGCCGCGTCGCCGAACGTCTCAACCAGAACCGCAAAGCCCTCAACGGCTCACGCATCCTCATCATGGGCCTCGCCTATAAAGCCAATGTCGATGACATGCGCGAAAGCCCCACCTTCAAACTCTTCGATCTCCTCAAAGCCCAGGGCGCAGAAATCGCCTTCCACGACCCTCACATCCCCGTCATCACCCCCACCCGCGAACACGCCGAATACACCGGCCTCCAGAGCATCCCGTGGAACCGCGAATCAGTCGCCTCGTTCGACCTCGTCCTCATCTCCACCCACCACCTCGCCGTCAACCTGACAGAACTCGCCGCATGGGCCCCCGTCATCGTCGATACCCGCAACGCCATGGCCTCCATCCCCACCGCCCCAGGCCAGGTCACCAAAGCCTGATCAACCTTTCCTGACCTAACCACCATGGAACCGTCAATCGCCGCCGTCGGAGCAGGAGCATGGGGCAAAAACATCGTCCGCACGCTCCACCAGATGGGTGCCCTCCACTCCATCGTCGAACCTTCGCCCGCCCTCCGCGACGCCGCCTCCGCCGCCTGCCCCGGCGTCCCCACCGCCTCCCACATCAGCGAAATCCTCGGCAACGACTCCATCCGCGCCGTCACCCTGGCCACCCCAGCCCCCACCCACCACTCTCTAGCCAAAGCCTGTCTCCTCGCCGGCAAGGACGTCTTCGTCGAAAAACCGATGACGCTCACCGCCGCCGAAGCCGAAGACCTCGTCACCACCGCCGACCAGATCGGCCGCGTCCTCATGACCGGCCACCTTCTCCTCTACAAACCAGCCGTCGTCTTCCTCCGCGACTGGCTCGCCGCAGGCCACCTCGGCCGCATCTTCTCCTATCACCAGGAACGCATGAAACTCGGCAAGGCCCGCGCCGTCGAAAACGCCCTCTGGAGTCTCGGCGTTCACGATGTCGCCGCTCTCCTCTTCATCGCCAACGCCACCCCCTCACACGTCTCCTTCTCCGGCCACTGCGGGCTCCAGCCTGGCATCGAGGACGATACCTACCTCCACATGACGTTCCCGGACGGCCGCGCCGCTCACCTCCACAACTCATGGCTCTGGCCCGAAGACCGCCGCGGGCTCCGCATCATCGGCGAACTCGGCATGCTCTCCTACGACGAAAAATCCGAGTCCGTCACGCTTCACCGCAAGACCATCGACCACGCCCTCAACCACTCCGACGCAGGCTCCGAACTCCTCTTCTCCGCTCCCCAGGACTTCCAGGCCCTCCGCGCGGAACTCGAACACTTCACCGACTGCATCAACTCCCGCGCCACCCCGCGCTCCTGCGGCCGCAACGGGCTCGACGTCATCCGCGTCCTCGAACGCGCCGCCGCGCCCCCAGCCTGACATCTCCCTCCTGACTAATGGCCGCACCGCGTCACTTCCTCATCACCGCAGTCTGCGTCGCCCTCACCGGCGTCCTCTTCGCAGGCGCGTTCTCGTCATGGCCCGCCAACGAGATCGATGTCGAAATGTACCCGTCCTTCTCCGAAGCCTCCCATGGCGGCTGGCTCGCAGCCCTCACCATGGACCGGGCCCAGAACCCAGCCATCAGTCTCCCCTACGCCGGTTGGCCCCCACTCCACGGTCTCCTCGTCTGCCTCGCCGGAAAATCCGGGCTCTCCTTCCCAGCCGCCGTCGCCGCCGTCAACGCCCTCGCCCTCCTCCTCTCCGCCGCCGCCGCCGCGCGTCTCCTCCGCCTCCTCCATCTCCCCGCAGCACAACTCGCCGCCGCCGCCGTCGTCCTCTTCAGCGCCGCCTCATGGGTCACCGCCACCATGGCCTTCGCCCACATCCTCACGCCCCTCTCCCTCCTCCTCGGGATCTCCGACTTCATCGTCTCCTCTAACGCTTCCTCCTCTTCCCGCTCCCGCCCGCTCGCCCTCATCGCCCTCGCAGGCTTCACCTGCGCTTCCATGAACTGGGCCGCCTTCTTCGTCGCCCCAGCCGTCGTCGTCGCCTCATGGTGGCTCCGCCGCCACCCCGACTCTTCCCAAGCCGCCCGCCCCTCCACGTTCTCCGGCACCCTCCGCTGGGCCGCCGCCTTCACCCTCGGCACCATCCTCTTCTTCGTCCTCTTCAAAATCATCAACCTCGCCGCCAGTCGCGACCCCGGCGCGCTCCTCGCCGCTTCCTCCGGCAACCTCGATCGCTTCAAGGAACGCGCCCTCCCCACCCCCGGCAAACTC
>CANHUG010000360.1 GCA_947462995.1 Verrucomicrobiales bacterium
CTGGCGGCTGCGGAACCGGAGATTGCGGACCCTGTGGCGATTGACTGGGATCTTGCGGGGCGGCTGTGGGTTGTGGAGATGGCGGACTATCCGAGCGGGATGGACGATGAGGGGAAGCCTGGAGGGCGTGTCCGGGTGCTGGAAGACCGGGATGGCGATGGGAGGTACGAGAGTTCCCGGGTGTTTGCGGACGGCCTGGCGTTCCCGAATGGGCTGCTGACGTGGCGCGGTGGCGTGATTGTGACGGCGGCACCTGACATTCTGTTTTTGAAGGACACGGATGGGGACGGCCGGGCGGATGTGCGCGAGGTGCTGCTGAGCGGGCTGAGCGAGGGGAATCAGCAATTGCGGGCGAATGGGCTGCGGTGGGGGCTTGATGGGCGGGTGTACTGTGCGGCTGGGGGGCATCATGGCGGTCATGCGGCCGATACGGTGCTGCGGGGATTCGGCGGGGAGACGGCGATTGGGAGCCGGGATTTCAGTTTTGATCCTGATGCTGGTAAGGTCCGTGCGGAGAGCGGGCCGTCGCAATTCGGGCGGAACCGGGATGACAATGGGGCGTGGTTCGGCACGCAGAACAGCCGAGCGCTGTGGCATTATGTGCTAGAAGACCGGTATCTGGTCCGGAACCCACATGTGCCGGCACCGGACCCGGTGAACCTTCTCGTCCGGCCGGTGAACGCGTCGGTTTTTCCGATCAGCCCGCCGGAACAGCGATTTCATTCGTTTGAGAACGCGGGGCACTTCACGTCGGCGTGCAGCGGGATGATTTACCGGGATGATTTATTGTTTCCGCGGCGCGAGCGCGAGCGGGATGCGTTCACGTGTGAGCCGTTTCACAATCTGGTCCAGCACAATGTGCTGACTGAGTCGGGTGTGACATTCACGGCGCGACGGGCTGGGGGAGAGCCGGATTTTTTTGCGAGCAGCGACCGTTGGTGCCGACCGGTGATGTGCCGGACTGGGCCTGATGGTGCGCTCTGGGTGGTCGACATGTACCGATACATCATTGAGCACCCGGCGTGGCTGCCGGAGGAGAGCCGGGCGGGCTTGATGCCGTTCTACCGGCTTGGCGATGACCGGGGGAGGATCTACCGGGTTGTTCCGTCGGGGCAGGTGAGGCGGAAAGTGGTGCCGATGGACGGCTTCAGTGCTGAACAACTGGTGGCAGCGCTGGCGTCGCCGAATGGGTGGGTGCGGGACAAGGCGCAGATGGCGCTCCACTGGATGCGTCGGCCGCAGGGGGGTGGTCCTGACAATTCCGGGAATGTGGCTGCGGCGGTGGATGATGCGCTGAGGGCTGCATTGAACAGTCCGCACGCGCTGGCGCGGCTGACGGCGGTTTCGATGCTGCCGGCGGCAAAGGACATGCTGGCGCTGAGGAAGGATGCTGCGCCGGGATTCCGCCAGATGGTGCTCCGCAAACTGGAGGAACTGCCGACACATGAGGCGGTGCTGGAGGTGCTGGAGCTGGCGGTTGATCCGCATCCGTTTGTGAGGCTGCAGTTCGCCTTCAGTGCGGGATCGTGGACGCGTCTGCCCGAAAGCATGACGGTTAGGGAGAAAGAGGCGTTTCATGAACGGATTGGAAGCGCGCTTGCGAGGGTCGCGGCAGCTGATCCGGGGAACCATTATCTTCGTGCTGCGGTGATGAGCAGCGCGCTGCCGCACTTCCGGCCGCTGACGCGTGCGCTGGGTACAGCCGGGGTTGAGGTGCTCGGGGTTTATGCAGCCGATCTGATTGCGGTGGCGCTGGCGGTCGAGGATCGGGAGGCGCTGGCGTTGCTGCTGCAGCCGACCGTTGTGCCTGAGGCTGCCGGGTTTTCCGCGGTGCAGATGGATGGGCTCGCCCGGCTGTTGCTAGCGTTTGAGGGAAAGGGATTGTCGCGTGCGGGATTGTCCGGGCGCAAGGATTTGCTGAGCGAGGTGCTTGGCGAGGCGGACCGGGTGTTTGCGTTTGCTGGAGGGGAGTTGCGGCGGGATTCCGCTCCGCTGGAACGACGTGCGGCTGCCGCGGCACTGCTGGTGCGGGAGTCGGGGACGCGAGCGGCGGCGATGGAGGTGCTGAAGGAATGGCTACGCGCGGGGAACGATGAGACGCTGCGATTGGCTGCGGTGCGTGCGATGGTTTCGTCCGGGGACGCGATGGTTCCGGGGCTGCTGCTGCGGGAACTATCGTCATCCAGCCCGCAGACTGGCCGGGCGATGGTCGATGCGCTGCTTTCGAGGGAGGCCTGGGCGCTGGCTTTGATGGATCATGTGCAAGCCCACCCGGCAACGCCGCTTGATTCGGTTCAGAAGGCTAGGCTGATGCAGAGTGAATCCGAGGCAGTGCGGGCGAGGGCCGTGGACGTTCTGAAACCGGAGACGTCGCGCAAGGCGGCGATCGAGGCCCTGCGACCGGCGTTAGGGCTCAAGGGCAGCGCGGTGCAAGGGCGGGCGCTTTTTGCGACGCGGTGCATTGCGTGCCATGAGGCGGATGGAATCGGCCATGCGATCGGGCCGGATCTGAAGTCGGTGGTTTCGCATCCGGCGGAGAAGCTGCTGACGAGCATTGTTGATCCGTCGCTGGATGTGCAGCCGGGGTATTTTGCGTTCAATGCGGGACTCAAGGATGGTTCGGACCTCTACGGCATCATCACGTCCGAGACGGGGAACAGCCTGACGTTCCGGCTCCCTGATGGATCCGAGCGGCTGATTGCGCGCAGTGAGATCAAGAAGCTGGAAAGTACTGGTCAGTCGCTGATGCCGGCTGGTCTTGAGAGTGGCTGGTCCCCGCAGGACATTGCCGATGTGATTGCGTGGCTGCAGTCGCGGCGATCTTCGGACTGACATTTTCCGCGCTGGTCACGAAGTCTGATCTGTGTAAGGAACGCGGAGTTGTTTCCGACCATGAGCATTCGAATCTTCCTACTTGCCCCGACATTCATCAGCGTGGCCGCGACGCTGCCGCTTGCTGCCGGAGTCCCTGTTGGGGGCAAGGTGCCGGCGGAGATGGTGGCGGCGAGTCCTGCGAGGGGACATTGGCGGGTCACGGCCGGGGTGATGCAGCGATCGCTGGGGGGATTTGACTGGGCACCTGCGACCCGTTCGCTTCCGGGGCTGCTGATGATCGGGGCGGGATCCTCGACGGCGGGGATTGGGGCGATTGGAGCGGCGAGAACTTATGCGGACCGGGTGTACACGGATGGGTTTGTGAAGCTGGATGGTGGGACGGTGGCGCTTGGCGGTGACACGTGGAACTGGGGGTATGCGGACGCTGCCCAGGTGGATGCGGGGTTTCTGAGTTTTCATGGCGGCAATGGGACCGCGGCTTGGGCGACGGCGGCGTCAACGCTGCGGTCCGGGCGATGGTCGGATCAGCCTGAGGCGGTGGCGCCATACGTGCAGCTGGAATGGAACCAGCCGCTGGATGTGCATTTGAGTGTCGGGTGGCTTGGAGGGTTCAGTTTTCTGAGTTCCGATGTTTCCCGTGCGGGTTCGACCTTCAGTGCATCGAAGGGCCGAACCGATTACGACATCCGGTACACGGACCGGTATGATCTTGGTGGGGTAGTTCCACCTGCGGCTCCCTACACTGGGAGTCTGGGTGGTCCGGGGCCGTTGATATCGAATCTTCCGGCGCAGCGCACGGCGGCTTATCCGGTGTCTGGAGGGGAAGCGGCGAGCGCGTTCAACCGAATCCAGACTGATTTTTCGGTGAATCTGTGGACGCTATCACTCGGTCCATCGCTGGAATATGTAAGGGGCCGGGTGGTGCTTGGGGCGAGTGCGGGAGCTACGGTGGCGATTGCGGACTGGAGCGTGCGGCAGACGGAGACCCTGTACGTGAGCCGGAATGGTGGGAGTGCGCGGCGGCAGCAGGGGTGGAGCGATTCGGGTTCGGGGATTGCGGCGATTCCCGGGCTCTTTGTGCAGGGATCGTTGGGAATTGTGCTCAGTGAGCGGTGGAGTGTGAGTGCGTTCGGGCGGTATGACTACGCGGGGGATGTGGAGTTAACGACTGGGG
This sequence comes from Verrucomicrobiales bacterium, assembly GCA_947462995.1. Taxonomy (GTDB): domain Bacteria; phylum Verrucomicrobiota; class Verrucomicrobiia; order Verrucomicrobiales; family V1-33; genus V1-33. Next base: position 4,010 of record CANHUG010000360.1, read on the forward strand.
AATCCAGTGGCAGCCTTGAGTTGAGTGGATGGTCTGTGGGTGGAGGGGTGAGCTGGCGGTTCTGAGGGGTGTTGGCGGTTCATTTGAGTGGGGTCGCCGGGGTGGCTGGAGAAAAAGGCAAAAAAGAGGGAGAAATGAGTTGCGTGGGGCGGAGGGTGTGGTACTGAGAGGGGTCGCACGAAACAATGCGATCAGCGCGGCTGAAGGACCTGGTTGTGACGGAAACGATCACAATCGGGCTTTTTGTCCCCCTGAAACGAACGTTCTTTGCCAAACAGTTTCATTTAGAGAGA
>CANHUG010000361.1 GCA_947462995.1 Verrucomicrobiales bacterium
CCGATCTTCTCACGGATCTGATTCGTGAAAATACAAAGCGTCCGCGCCCGCGCGATCAGACTCGTCAGCTTCCGCATCGCCGCACTCATCAATCGCGCCTGCGCCCCCACCGTGCTGTCCCCGATCTCCCCCTCCAACTCCGCCTTCGTTATCAGCGCCGCCACCGAATCCAGCACAATTACATCCAGCGCATTCGAACGGATCAGCGTCTCACAGATCCGCAGCGCCTCCTCACCGCTGTTCGGCTGCGACACCAGCAAGTCGTCCAGCTTCACCCCAAGCTTCCGCGCGTACTCCGGATCCAGCGCGTGTTCCACGTCGATGAACGCCGCAAGCCCTCCCCGCTTCTGCGCCTGCGCAATCACCGTGAGCGTAAGCGTCGTTTTACCCGACGATTCAGGACCGAAGACTTCCACGATCCGCCCGCGCGGAAATCCACCGCAACCAAGCGCACGGTCAATCAGCAGATTCCCCGTCGGAATCACCTCAATGTCCATCTTCCGGTTGTCGCCCAATCGCATGATCGAGCCCTCGCCGAAGTCCTTCTGGATCTGCTGTAAGGCACTTTCAAGGTTTTTGGCGCGGGCGGCGGCAATACGGTCTTCTCCGGAAGGGGTCGGCGTGGCGGATTTAGCAGGCATGGGATCTGGTCGTTGAAGTGGTTTCGAGATTCCTGACCCTTGCGGCTCTCGTCCCGAATCGCAATCGGAATCGGGAATTTTTCGCCGCAATTCCGGCTCCGCCAACCACTCTCCCTCCCCTCCCTCCTCCCCTCAAAAGCAATGGCGGCAGACCCGCAAGCCCGCCGCCATCGCCATTCAAATCACTCCAGCCTGCGCCGGATCGCCTCAGATCCGCAACTCCCGCGCGTTCAGAATCGCCGGATGCCGCGTCAACTCCGCCAGCACGTCCGGCCCCGCACCATGGTCCAGATTCAGCACCGTCAGCGCCACCCCGTCCCGCGCATCGCGCGACAGCGACATGCTCGCAATGTTGACGTTGTGCTGTCCCAGAATGTTCCCCACCGTCCCCACAATCCCCGGCTGATCCCGATTCTCGTAAATCAGCAGCGTACCCTCAGGCGCAGCCTCAATCCGCCGCCCGTTGATGCCCACAATCCGCGGCGACTTCCCGAAAAACGTCCCCGCCACACTCGCACGCCGCTCGCCCGTCCCCGCCGTCACTTCTATCAGTTCCGTGAAGTCCGCAGGCGTCGCCAGCCGACTCTCCGTCACCCGCAACCCAAGCCGGTCCGCCACGCCCGGCGCATTCACCCAGTTGACCGCCCCTTCGCTCGACCCAACCTCAAGATACCCCTTCAGAATCGCCCGCGAAATCAGCGTCGTGTCGCCCTCGCCAATCTGCCCGGAATAATTCACCCGCAGCACTTCCGGCTGCTTCGGCGCCAGCTGCCCCGCCAGTCTCCCTAGCGTCTCCGCAAACCGCAGATAGGGCCCGATCGCATCCAGCGTCTTCCGGTCCACGCTCGGCATGTTCACCGCATTCGAGACAATCCCGTCCACCAGCGCATCCTTGATCGCCCGCGCAATCTCAATCCCCACGTTCTCCTGCGCCTCATACGTCGACGCCCCAAGGTGCGGTGTCAGCACCACATTCGGAAAACTGAACAGCGCATGGTCCGCCGCCGGCGGCTCGGTCTCATAAACATCAAGCGCCGCTCCGCCCACATGCCCGCTCCGCAACGCCTCGACCAGCGCCGCCTCTTCCACCAACCCGCCCCGCGCGCAGTTCACAATCCGCACCCCCCGCTTGCACAGCGCCAGCCGCTCCTTGTTCAGCAGATACTTCGTCTCCGCCGTCATCGGCATGTGCACCGTGATGAAATCCGCATCCCGGATCGCATCCTCCACAGTCGTCATCAGCTCAACCCGCAGCGCCGTCGCCCGCGCCGCCGCAAGATACGGATCATAACACACCACACGCATCCCGAACGCCATCGCTCGCCGCGCCACCTCGCCCCCAATCCGCCCCATCCCCAGCACTGCCAGCGTCTTCCCATTCAGCTCCACGCCCTCAAAATGCTTCCGCTCCCATTTCCCCGCAATCACACTCGCATGCGCCTGCGGGATGCTCCGCGCCAGACTCATCAGCAGCGTGAACGAATGCTCCGCCGTCGAAATCGTGTTCCCGGCCGGCGTGTTCATCACAATCACCCCGTGCTTGTTCGCCGCAGGCACATCAATGTTGTCCACCCCAACCCCCGCCCGCCCCACCGCCTTCAGCTTCACCGCCTTCTCAAACACCGCCGCCGTGATCTTCGTCTGCGACCGCACCACGATCCCTTCAAACTCATGCGCGCACTCCAGCAACTCCTCCGGCTTGATGCCAATGCGCACCACCACTTCCAGCTCGGGAACAGCACGCAATTCATCTATCCCCTTCTCGGAGATCGGATCGGCAACCAGCACTTTCTTCTTGTCCATGGATTTATAGGTAAAAGGGTCGGCAGAGTAGGAGTCAGCCTGGGGGTGTAAAGTGCAAATGACACCCCTTCGTCCTTTCCCCATTCCCCCCTCCGCCAGCCGCATCCCCCTCCCGTCGGCCCGCCCTTCTCCCTCCCCGCAGACACAAAAAAGCGCAGCCGGCACTAGTCCGGCTGCGCTCCGAAAATCAGTCGCGCTCAGGCTTGGCTGTGCTCCTCGACGTACGTCACCACGTCGCCCACCGTCTGCAGCTTCTCAGCTTCCTCGTCAGGGACTTCGATCGAGAATTCCTCCTCGAACGCCATCACGAGTTCAACGGTGTCGAGTGAGTCCGCACCGAGGTCTTCGATGAATCGGGCTTCCTTGACGACTTGTTCAGCATTCACGCCGAGCTGGTCGACGATGATGTCACGCACTTTATCTTCGATGGACTTTTCTGACATGGTATGGATGGGGCCGGGTTAAATCCGGGCACTTCGTAGGCTCGCGCCCGGCGAATGCAACGGAAATTCATTGGGCGGATTCTCGTCTCGAAAAACGCGTCAAACCCCCAGCTGGAGCTTCGGCTCGGCGGCAATCGCATCCGTGATCGCCTGCCACCCACCGTGCTGCTGCAGTTGGAAAAGATTCAGATACACCGCGCATTCCTCCGCTGGAAACTTCGCCAGCAGGGCCTCCGTCCCCGCCTTCACCTTCGCCGCATCAAACTCCGTCGGCAGATCCCCGTCCACTCCCCCGTTGCCGTCATGCTGCACCCCCAGCGCATTCAAAAACGTCGCCAGCATCTCGCTCCGGCCCTTCATCAGCCAGATCTGCAGCAGATTCTCACCCACCGCCTCGTTCCCCCTCAGCTTCAGCTGGTCCACCAGCCAACCGCACTGCTCCGTCGCAGGCTTCCGCGTCACAAACACCGGCCGCAGCTTCTTCTGCGTCGCCAGCGACCCAATCGCCGTCTTGTAAACATTGCGCTCCGCCTCCCGCAGCCAGCCGGTAATCGCATGGCCAAGCTCAGGGGACATCCGGGAAAACATTTCGTGGGCGTGCATGGCGTTCTGAAAATTTAGGGGGTTCGTTGGCCCGCCTCTCTGACACGCCACCCGCCCCTTGTCGAGTGCTTTCAGCCCGGTCTCACGTCGCCGCAAACCGACGCTGCATCCCCAGCGCCATCACACTCACCCCCCCGAAAACCAACGCCCACCACCAGCTCCCGCCAGACGCCACCACAATCCCAAGGTCCAGCACCGGCAGAAACGCCAGCATCCGGCTCACCCATTCCCCCACCCCCGGCCTTCTCCCCTCCAACCCCGCACGCGGCCGCAGCAGCCACGCTCCTAACAACGCCGCCAGCGCCCCGCACAACCCCGGCAGCAACCCGCCCACCCGCACCCACCCCACCGCCATCAGCACCGCCGGCACAAACCACAGCAACCGCCGCGTCGCCGGCACCTCCTCCCCTCTCGTCGCCTCCCCGCGCGCCACCAGACTCAGAATCACCACATAACCCCACACCACCGCACCCCAAACCATCGCCGCCTCCGGCACCGCAGCCCCCTTCAGCGCCGCAGACCCCGCGCTCACCCACAATAACCACCGGCACGACCCCATCACCACCACACTCCACGGGCTCTCCTTGTGCCGCGCATCGTAAACCAAAACCGCCGCCGCCAGCGCCGCCGGATACCACAACCCCGGCCACCCGCTCCCCATCGCCATCAGCACCACCCCACACACCATCTCTACCAGCCCGCTCACCCACACAAACCGCGCCGTCACCCGCCCCGACGGAATCAACCGCCCCGGCCGATGCTCCCGGTCCCATCGCTCATCAAACGCATCATTCAGCGTGCACCCGCC
>CANHUG010000362.1 GCA_947462995.1 Verrucomicrobiales bacterium
AAATCGACGCCACCTTCGACTTCATGTTCCGCGAAGACCCCTTCAGCGGCCACGTCGTCACCCGCTCCACAGACCGCGATATCTCCGGCTCCGACTACCGTCTCTGGACCACTCTCAAGGTCCCTCAAGGCCGCTCCCTCGAAGAACACGCCGATGTCCTCAAACGCCTCGTCGGCGCTCACGAATACATCCTCATGCCAGCCAACGGCATCTTCGCCCTCGGCGTCGGCCACGTCCGCCGCAAAACCATGGAACCAGGCGATCGCTCACCCGAACCAGTCGCCATGGACACCACCACCACCGTCGACCTCAACGACGAAGAATGGAATGTCCTCCTCGCCCTCAAGGAAGAACTCTCCCTCGACGAAATCTCCGAAAACCCATGGCTCGGCCGCGCCGCCATCGCCGGCGTCTCCTACGAACGCTTCTGCGATGTCGCCGCAGAACTGAACCGCAAAAAGGTCATCGGCCGCTTCTCCACGTTCCTCGAACACGTCAAACCTTCCCAATCCGGTGAACGCGTCACGCGCTTCAACGGGCTCTTCCACTGGGCCGTCCCCAAGGGCATGGAACAACGCGCCGGCGCTGAAATCGGCCGCCACTTCATCCTCACCCACTGCTACTGGCGCGAAGGCGGCCCACGCTTCGGCAATGTCAATATCATGGCCGTCATCCACGGCTCGGAACGCGACCGCGTCCTCGCCCACAAAGCCGCCATCGACGCCCACCTCGCCGACATCGGCATCCCCGTCTCCTACACCGCCGTCTTCTGGGGCGGCCGCAGCGAAATCAAACCCAGCGAAATCTCCCCCAAGGTCTACCGCGAAACCCACGAACGCTGGGCTTCCATGGGCACCGTCCTCTAACACCACCCCATGGCCGACCCAGCTCCAGCCCTCTACCCGGGCAGCTTCGACCCCATCACCAACGGCCACCTCGACGTCATCGAACGCGCCGCCCGGCTCTTCGATCACGTCCTCGTCGCCGTCGCTGACAACAACGCCAAAAACGCGCTCTTCTCCACAGAAGACCGGGTCTCCCTCATCCGCCAGAGCGTCTCCGCACTCCCTAACGTCCAAGTCACTTCCTTCAAAGGGCTCCTCGTCGACTTCGCCGCCGCCTCCGGCGCTCGCGTCGTCGTCCGCGGTCTCCGCGCCGTCACCGACTTCGAATACGAGTTCCAGATGGCCCTCATGAACAAAACGCTCCGCCCGGACCTCGAAACCATCTTCCTCGCCTCCCGCGAGGTCTTCACCTACGTCAGCTCCCGCGTCATCAAGGAAGTCGCCCGACTCGGCGGCGATGTCACCCGCATGGTCCCAGCTCCCGTCGCCGCCGCCCTCGCCACTAAATTCCCCTCCCCCTGAGGAGGCACCAACTCCCCTTTTCCTCTTTGCAATCCCCGCCGCTTCCCTAAGCCTGCCGCGGTGAACCTCTCCCCACCGGCCGCCCGCCCGGATCGCTTCCGCTTCCCTCCGGCCGCCGCCCTCTTCCTCTTCGCCCTCCTCGCCGCCTGCATCCTCAGGTTCCCCTCCCGGGAACTCAAACCCATGCACGCCGACGAAACCACCCAGGCCCTCAAACTCCGCGAGGCCCTCGCCGGTCAATACCAGTACGACCCACGCGACCACCACGGCCCCACGCTCCTCTACTCCACCATCCCGCTCCTCAAGCTCTCAGGCACCGACTGGAACCACGCCACCGAATCCGATCTCCGTCTCACCCCCGCGCTCTACGGGGTCGCTCTCCTCTTCCTCCTCTGGCTCGTCCGCGACGCCCTGCCCCCTAACGCTCTCGGCTGGGCCGCTCTCTTCCTCGCGGTCTCGCCCATCATGGTCTTCTACAGCCGCTACTTCATCATGGAGATCCTCCTCACGGTCTTCACCTCCGCCTCCATCGCCTCCGGCTGGCGCTTTTTCATCACCCGAAAAACCCCATGGCTCGTCGCCTCCGGTCTCTCCGCAGGCCTCATGCACGCCACCAAGGAAACCTGCATCCTCCACTTCGCCGCCATCACCGCCGCCCTCATCGCCATCCGGCTCCTCAATTGGTTCTCCCCAACCGCCCCGCCAGCCCGCGTCCCTAACACCCCAACGCGCCCCTTCCTCTCCCCGCGCAGCGCTATCATCTTCACGCTCTCCGCCACCGTCGCCTCAGTCTCCATCTTCTCCAAGGGCTTAACCGAATGGCAAGGCGTCGCCGACTCCATCGGCACCTACTTCCAGATGTTCAGCCGCGCCGGCGGCCAGGGCCACGAAAAACCCTTCTCCCACTACGCCGCTCTCCTCTGGGGCGGCTCGTTCGGCACCACCACCGTCTCCTTCCCTTCCTCCCTGGCCAATCTCTCCGCCCTCCTATCCAACCACGACCGCCTCGCCATGATCCTCGGCATCAAAGCCGACCCGCGCATCATCGTTCTCTCGGAAGCCCTCCTCGTCATCCTCGCCGCCATCGGCTGTCTCGCCGCCTTCTCCCCCAGCCGTCTCCACCACCACTCGCTCCTCCTCCTCCGCTTCCTCGCCGTCTTCAGCATCGCCCTCTTCCTCATCTACTCGATCATCCCCTACAAAACCCCATGGTGCATCATCACCCCATGGCTCACCCTCATCATCATGGCCGGCTTCGGAACGTCCCAACTCCTCCGCCTCGTCTCCCCTCGCCCACTCCACTTCCTAACCCTCGCCATCCTCTCCGCCGCCACCGCCCAACTCGGGCTCCAGGCATGGCGCGCCTCCCGTAACTTCGCCTCCACCGCCGCCAATCCCTACAACTACAGCATGACGTCACGCGACGCGCTCGACGCCGTCCAGCGCATCCGCCGTCTCGCCTCCCTCCACCCCGCAGGCAATGCCATGGTCATCGCCCAGCACGACGAAAACGGCGGCTGGCCCCTCCCATGGTTCCTCGCACGCCAGTTCCCTAACTACCAATGGCAGGGCGGCACGCTCGATACCGATCTCCCCTCCGTCCTCCTCCTCAGCGGCGAAGCCGAAGCCACCCTCGACAAGGCCCTCGCCGCCTCCGGCAATCCTGACACTCTATCCTCCGACTTCGCACGCATGCCAGTCTCCCTCACGCCCTCCACCGGCCTGACCATGTTCGTCCGCAAATCCCTCTGGGACCAGTACACCGCCCACCCAGCATGGCCCCCCACCCCAGTCCAGGAATGACCACGCCCTCCCTCCATCGCTTCGGCCACGAAGCCATGGCCACCCGCTTCGAACTCACGCTCGTCCACCCCGACGCCGCAGAAGCCGCCCGCGCCGCCCACGCCGTCTTCGACGACACCGACCGTCTCGAACAGGAACTCAGCCGCTTCATCCCCCACAGCGATCTCGGACGCCTCAACGGCAGCGAAGCCGGCCGCATCGTCGATCTCCGCGAAGCCGCCATGGATGTCCTCTCCTACGGCAAGGAAATCTGGGAACAAACCGGCGGCGCCTTCGACATGACCATCGGCCCGCTCTACGCCATCCTCCGCTGGCCCGACGGCCTTCCCCGCAAAGCCTCCCCCGAAGAACTCGCCGACGCCCGCGCCCGCTGCGGCTTCCACCTCCTCGACCTCGACCCCGAAGAATTCACCGCCATCCCCAAAGCCGCTGGCATGATCACCGACGCCGGTGCCATCGGCAAAGGCTACGCCCTCGACCAGGCCGCCCAGATCCTCACCGAAGACTACGGCATCACCAACGCCCTCCTCAACGCCGGCACCAGCACCATCCTCGCTCTCGGCTCCATGCCCGGCCACGACGGCTGGCTCGTCCGCGCCGGCGCCCCCGAACCTTTCCTCCTCCAAAACGAAGCCGTCAGCGGCACCGGCTTCGATGTCCGCGGCGCTCACATCATCGACCCTCGCTCCGCTCGTCTCGTCAATCTCCGCCGCATCATCCGCTGGGCCGTCGCCCCCAACGCCACCCTCGCCGACGCCCTCTCCACAGCCTTCATGGTCATGAACCGCCGCGAAATCAACACCTTCACCCGCCGCCACCCCGGCACCCGCGCCATCTTCGTCTCCGACTAACCCGCCTCCGTTCCAGCACCTCCGAACACGCCCTCGTCACCTCCGACCAAGCCCGGGATCGCGAGGCTCCGCACTCGCGCCACCCAACACGCAATCGCCCCCTCCGAACCAGCAGCCGCAGGCTCTGGACTGCTGTCAGAATTACAGCTCTCTCTGCGCACGAAGTGCGCCTACAAGCCCCTCCGTACAAGCCCCCCATCAGCCATCGCTTCCCGCTATCATCCACTTGTCCCAAAGGGACAACCTATACCAGCCTGGGGCAATC
>CANHUG010000363.1 GCA_947462995.1 Verrucomicrobiales bacterium
ACGTGGTTGGATGGTTCGATGAGGGAGACGGATTTGCCCATGCGGACGGATTGGAGGGCGGCGGCGATGCCTGCGGAGGTGGCGCCGAAGATGCAGACATCGGACTGGATGTCGCGGGCAGGGGAGAGGCCGCAGGAGAGGGCGATGAGAGCGGCGTGGAGGGAGGGCTTCATGGTTTAAGAGAGAGGCGTGGGGAGGCGAGCGGGCAAAAGGAAAAGCTGGACGGGGTGACGTTGTGTTGGGAAATGCCTTGACTTAGTGTCGCTCACACACGAAAAGGGAATGATGAGTGGGAAGAAGGGATTTACGTATGAGTATGCGCGGCCTGCGCTGACGGTGGACTGTGTGGTGTTCGGGTTTGGGGGAGGGGAGCTGGAGGTGTTGTTGATTGAGCGTGGGTTGGATCCGTATGTGGGGTGGTGGGCGTTGCCTGGAGGTTTTGTGAGGGTTGGTGAGGATCTTGGGGAGGCGGCTGGGCGGGAGTTGTCTGAGGAGGCTGGGATTGATGCGGGGTACCTTGAGCAACTGGGGGCGTTTGGGGCACCGGGGAGGGATCCGCGGGAGCATGTGGTGAGTGTGGCGTACTGGGCGTTGGTGAGGCCTGGAGATTACCGGCTGGCGGCGGCGACGGATGCGGTGGCGGCGCGGTGGCATGGGGTAGGGGAGTTGCCGAGGCTGGCGTTTGATCACGGGGCGATCGTGGGGGTGGCGGTGGAGCGGTTGCGGGCGCGGGTGCGGCATCAGCCGGTGGGATTCAATCTGCTGCCGGAGAAGTTCACGCTGACGGAGCTGCAGACATTGTACGAGGCGATTCTCGGGGAGGGTTTGGACAAGAGGAATTTCCGGAAGCGGGTGCTGGCGCTGGATCTGCTGACGGCGTTGCCTGAGGAGCGGCGGGAGGGTGCGCACCGACCGGCGCAGCTGTTCCGGTTTGATCCTGACAAATATGCGCGGCTGGAGCGGCGCGGGTTTCATTTTGAGTTATGAATACTGATTATCTGAGTCCACTGCTGACGGATCTTTATCAGCTGACGATGGCGGCCGGCTACTGGCACAGCGGGCGAGCGGAGACGGAGGCGGTATTTCATCTGACGTTTCGGACGCTGCCGTTCGGGGGCGGGTATGCGGTGGCGGCGGGGTTGGAGGATGTGATTGCGTGGGTGCGGGCGTTCCGTTTTGATGCTGATGATCTGGAGTATCTGGCGACGCTGAAGGGGAACGGCGGGGGACGGTTGTTCGAGCCGGGGTTTCTGGAGTATCTTGGTGGCCTGCGGATGAGTTGTGATATTGATGCGATTCCGGAGGGCACGGTGGTGTTTCCGGGGGAGCCGCTGATCCGGGTGAGGGGGCCGATGGTGCAGGCGCAGCTGCTGGAGACGGCGCTGCTGAATCTGGTTAATTTCCAGACACTGATCGCGACCAAGGCGGCGAGGATTTGTGAGGCGGCGGGGGATGCTCCGGTGCTGGAGTTCGGATTGAGGCGGGCGCAGGGACCTGATGGGGCGGTGATGGCGAGTCGTGCGGCGTTTGTGGGCGGATGTGCGGCGACCTCGAATGTGCTGGCGGGAAAGCGGCTGGGGATTCCGGTGCGGGGGACGCATGCGCATTCGTGGGTGATGTCGTTCGACTCCGAGCGCGAGGCGTTTCTGGCTTATGTGAGGGCGATGCCCGAAAATGCGACGCTGCTGGTGGACACGTACGATACGATTGGCGGGGTGAGGCATGCGATTGAGGCGGGCGAGGAACTGAGGGCGTCGGGGCATCGGCTGGCGGGGATCCGGCTGGATTCGGGGGATCTGGCGGTGCTGAGCATTGAGGCGCGGCGGATGCTGGATGCGGCTGGGTTTGGCGATGCGGTGATTGTCGCTAGCAATGATCTGGACGAAGAGATCATCATGAGCCTGCGGCAGCAGGGGGCGGCGATCGGGGTGTGGGGAGTGGGGACGAAGCTGGTGACGGGAGGAGGGCAGGGGGCGCTGGGCGGGGTTTACAAGTTAGGGGCGATTCGCGGGATGGATGGGCGGTGGGTGCCGAAGGTGAAGTTGAGCGAGCAGACGGCGAAGGTTTCGACGCCGGGGATCCTGAATGTGCGGCGGTTCACGGCTGGAGGGGAATTCTGCGGGGATGCGGTCTATGATGAGCTGCACGGCTGGGGCGAGGACGCTGGTTTGGAACTGCCGGGGCATCCTGGGCGTTGCTGGCGGGTGCCTGCAGGTACGGTTAGTGAGGATCTGCTGGTGCCGGTTTTTCGGGGAGGGGAGCTGGTGTATGAGATTCCGACGATCCATGAGGTGCAGGCACGAGGGAGGGCGCAGCTGGCGATGCTGACGCCGGCGGTGAGGCGATTGCTGAATCCTCAGCCGTATCCTGCGGGGATTGAGTGGACGCTGGCCGGGCGCAAGGCGCGGCTGGTGGGAGAGGCTGCGGGGAGAGAGGAGGCGTCATGAAAGCACTGGTGATTGTTGATTTGCAGAATGACTTTCTGCCTGGGGGAGCGCTTGGCGTGAGGGAAGGCGACCGGATTGTGCCGTTGGTGAACCGGCTGATGGCGGACTATGAGGTGGTGGTGGCGACGATGGACTGGCATCCTGCGGATCACGGGAGTTTTGCGGTGAATCACGCGGGGCGGAAGGTGTACGAGGAGGTGTTGCTAGGCGGGTTGCCGCAGACGCTTTGGCCGGTGCATTGCGTGCAGTGGACGGGAGGAGCGATGCTGGCATCCGGGCTGGAGAGCAGGCGACTGGCGAGAGTGTTTCCGAAGGGTGAGCAGCGGCTGGTGGACAGCTACAGCGGGTTTGCGGACAACGGGGGTCGGGGGGACACGGGACTGGGCGGATGGTTGCGGGAGAGAGGAGTGACCGAGGTTGATGTGTGCGGGCTTGCGACGGAGTTCTGCGTGAAGTTCACGGTGCTTGATGCGCTGCGTCTTGGGTTTGAGGTGCGGCTGCTTGCGGATGCCTGTCGCGGGGTCGAACTGACTGCGGGCGACTGTGCGCGAGCCATTGGCGAGATGGCGGCGGCTGGGGCGGTGATTGTCTGATTTGCCTGACGGAATCCGGGCCGGAGAGTTGAGCTTTACCAGTTTCAAGATATGAAATCAGCGAATGCGATAACAAAAGCGGAGCGGATCCTTGGCGGCCTTTGGGGTGCGCTCTGCGGTGATGCGCTAGGTGTTCCGGTGGAGTTCCGGGGCCGGACGAGCGTGCAGGCAGATCCGGTGACGGGCATGCGGGGTTACGGGACGCATGGGCAGCCGGCGGGGACGTGGAGTGATGATTCGTCGTTGTTGCTGTGCACGGCGGAGAGCCTTGTGGCGGAGGAGTTTTCAGTGGAGGATCTTGGCGAGAGGTTTGTGAGGTGGCAGCGGGAGGGCTACTGGACCCCGCATGGGACGGTCTTTGATATTGGGATGGCTACGAGTCGGGCGTTGCGGCGGGTGGCTGGCGGGACGCCTGCGGTGGAGGCGGGCGGGATGGGGGAGTATGACAATGGGAATGGATCGCTGATGAGGGTGCTGCCGGTGTGTCTGCGATTTGCGGGGGCGAGGACGGAGCGATTGGTGCAGAGTGTTGGTGATGCTTCGAGGGTGACGCATGGGCACCGGCGTTCGGTGATGGCGTGTGTGTTTTACGCGTTTCTGGTGAGGGCGTTGCTGGACGGGGCGGGGCGTGAGGAGGCGGTGGATGCGGCGCGACGGGATTTCGGGATTGAGTATGGGGAATCGTGTGGAGGCCAGGGCGAGGCGTTTGGGCGACTGCTGGGTGGTGGTTTTGCGGGGCTGGTGGAGAGTGAGATCCGGAGCAGCGGGTATGTGATTGACACGCTGGAGGCGGCGGTGTGGTGCCTGCTGAAGGGTGAAGGGTTTGCGGAGACGGTGTTGCGGGCGGTGAATCTGGGGGAAGATACTGATACGACGGGCTGTGTGGCTGGCGGGCTGGCGGGGGTGTTTTACGGGTTGGGTGCGGTGCCTGGGGAATGGCGCGAGGTGCTGGCGCGGGCGGGGGAGGCGGGGGTGTTGTTTGCGCGGCTGGCGGCGGAGTGCAGCGGCGAGCCCGCGGGTGCGGAATTCATTCTGGAATGAAAATGCTGGCGCTGAACGGGCGCTGAGGTAAGACGCAGGTCGCCTTCCGCTCATTTTCTGCATGCCACGACGACTCAGCTCCATCGCCCCGGACTGGTGGGATTACACCACATTGGAACCGGATCTCATTGCCGCGGCCGCCGGGCTGACAGAGAAGGACCTTGCG
>CANHUG010000364.1 GCA_947462995.1 Verrucomicrobiales bacterium
CTCGCTCAAGTCCAGCAGGAATTCCCCGGCAGCCGCCACGCCGCCAACGCCGTCCACAAACTCCGCGAAATCGAAGAAGCCGAATTCATCGCCTCCCGCGGCGCCCAGTCCTGATCCCGCCCTCCCAATGCCAGCCGGCGAATCGTCTGCCCGGCCCGCCCTCGCAGCACGTCTGCGCCGCGGCATCGCCAGCATCAGCCAGCCGCTCTTCATCATGGCCCTAGCCGCCGCCGGCGGCATCCTCATCGCCGACAGCGCCGGAATCCCATGGCCATGGTGGCTCGCCGCCACCATCCCCGCTCTCCTCTGGCTCGTCCGCTCTCATTCCCTCCCTGCCCTCGCCACCGCCTCAGCCATCGCCTTCGGTTTCGCCCAGCTCGCCACCGACACCGACCCGCTCCGCGACCGTCTCGCCGTAGAAACCTCCCCAGGCGGTGCCCTGCCCGCCGAATTTAAGGGCCTCGTCCTCGACGCCCCCGAACCCGACGCCACCGGCGGTTGGATCTTCACGCTCCAGCCCGATTCCCTGATCGTCACCGGCCGCGGCCCATGGCCTTCCACCGCAGCCCGTCTCTACGTGCGGCTCCGCGACGTCCCCCACCCGCCCGCTTACGGCGACCGCATCGCCTGCACCGGCCTCCTCCGCAGACCCGCTCAACCTCGAAACCCCGGCGAATTCGACTTCGCTTCCTTCCTCCGCCGCCAGGGCTTCAGCGCAGAAGCCGAAATCTCTGGCCTCCACGACCGCATCGACACGCTCTCCTCAGGCCACGGCTCCCCAATCATGGCCTCAGCCATCAGAGCCCGCGATTGGATCGCCGCAGCCGTCACCATGGACATCAACGACGACCCGCCACGCGCCGCCACCGTCCGCGCCATGGTCCTCGGCACCCGCGAAAAAACCCCGCAGGACATCGAAGACGCCTTCATTGCCAGCGGCACCATGCACGTCTTCGCCGTCAGCGGTCTCCACGTCGGCATGTTCACCGTCATCGTCTGGAACGTCCTCCGTCTCCTCGGCCTCCGCCGCGGCTTCGTCGTCCTCGTCACCCTCCCGCTCATCTTCTTCTACGTCTACGTCACCGGCCTCCGCGCCAGCGCATGGCGCGCCGCCATCATGGCCGCCATCTTCCTAGCCGGTCCTCTCTGGAACCGCGAAGGCTCCCTCTTCAGCAGTCTCGGCGCAGCAGCCGTCCTCCTCCTCGCCGCCGACCCAGCCTATCTCTTCCAGCCAGGCTTCACCCTCTCCTTCGGCGTCCTCCTCGCCATGGCCGCCTTCCACCAACCCATCTTCGCTGCCCTCCGCCCGCTCCACGAACCAGACCCTTTCCTCCCCGCAGAACTCTACACGCCCCGCCAGGAAGCATGGTTCTGGCTCCGCCGGAAAATCGCCGAATCCCTCAGCCTCTCCATGGCCTCCACCCTCGGCTCCGCCCCACTCATGATCGGCTACTTCCGCCTCATCACACCCGTCGGCATCGCCGCTAACCTCGTCCTCGTCCTCCTCTCACTCTGCATCCTCGTCGTCGCCTGCATGGCCATGGCCGCCGTCCTCTGCCACCTCCCCTACCTCGCCGCCTCCCTCAATCACACCAACTGGCTCCTCGCCTCCCTCAGCATCTCCAGCGCCAAATTCTTCGCGGCCATCCCCGGCGGCAATCTCCGCGTCGACCCCGCACGTCTCTGGCGCGGCGAGGTCTGCGACATCACCATCCTCGACCTCGACCACGGCGGCTCTGCCATCCACATCGACACACCCTCCGGCCGCCACTGGCTCATCGACTCCGGTGCCAATCGCCACTACAACCGCACCGTCCACCCACACCTCTCCCGCTCCCCAGTCAACTCCCTCGACGGCCTCATCCTCACCCACAACGACGGCGACCACTCCGGCGCCGCCGCCGCCGTCCAGCGTGACTTCTCTCCCCTCCGCACCCTCGGCGGCCCGAACGGCGAACCCCTCACCGCCGGCTCATCCATCTCCCTCGACCCCCACACTTCCCTCCACGTCCTCTTCCCGCCTCCACACTGGCTCGCCGGCCCTCAGGACGATGCCTGCGCCGTCCTCCTCCTCGAATGCTTCGGCACCCGCATCCTCCTCACCGGCGACTCCGGCTTCATCACCGAAAAACACCTCCTCAGCTCCCCCTCCCCCAACCTCAGCGCCCACATCATCGTCAAAGGCTGGCACGCCTCCGACTACTCCGCCCTCCCCGAGTTCCTCAACGCCGTCTCCCCAGACTCCATCGTCTTTAACCAAACCCACTTCCCCACCGGCGAAAAAGCCCCCCCGTCATGGCTCGACCTCCTCGCTCGCAAACACATCCACCCCATCGACCAAGCCACCACCGGCGCCGTCACCATCCGCATCCACCGCGACCACTCCTCCATCTCCGGTTTCCTCAACCACTCCCCCCAGAACGTCTTTCCACCTCCTCCCTGAATGACGCTTGCACCAGCCCTCCCGTGCATGAAGTGAACCTCTCCTTCAGCGGCGCGCTGATCCCACTTCACCACGCCCCAACCTGCTCATTCCTTGGAAGCGACGAACCCATTCCGCGAGGACCTTGCCACCCGCACGCGTCCTGAACCCTGCACCGTAGTCATCTTCGGAGCCAGCGGCGACCTCACAGGCCGTAAACTCATCCCGGCCCTCTACAACATCGCCGCCGACGGCGAACTCCCGCCCACCCTCAAGGTCGTCGGCTTCGCCCGCCGCGAAAAATCCCACGAAAGCTTCCGCGAGGAACTCGAAGCCATGAACCGCAAGGTCTCTCGCTCCGGCCACAACGACCAGCTCTGGGCCAGCTTCCAGCAGAACATCTTCTACCACCGCTCCGAATTCGAAGACGCCGCAGGATACGAAAGCCTCGCCCGTCTCCTCGACTCCCTCGACGAAGCCGGTGCCGGCGGAAACCGGCTCTTCTACCTCTCCGTCGCCCCCGAATACTTCCCCATCGTCCTCCGCGGGCTCGCCGCCGCCGGCCTCAATCAGCCCAAACCAGGCAAATGGGCCCGCGCCGTCATCGAAAAACCCTTCGGCACTGACCTCGCCACCGCAGACGCTCTCAACCAAGTTGTCAGCGAAACCTTCAAGGAAAGCGACACCTACAGAATCGACCACTACCTCGGCAAGGAAACCGCCCAGAACCTCATGGTCCTGCGCTTCGGTAACGCCCTCTTCGAACCTGTCTGGAACAACCGCCACATCGATCACGTCCAGATCACCTGCGCAGAAAACCTCGGCATGGAAGGCGGCCGCGGCGGCTATTACGACAAGGCAGGCTGCCTTCGCGACATGGTCCAGAACCATCTGCTCCAGCTCGTCATGCTCACCGCCATGGAACCCCCGGCCGACCTCACCGCCGACGGGATCCGCGACGAAAAAGTCAAGGTCCTCAAATCCCTCCGACCCTTCAAAGACGCCGCCGACGTCGCCCGCAATGTCGTCCGCGCCCAGTACTCCGCAGGCACCTCCGGCGGCAAATCCGTCCCAGGCTACCGCCAGGAAGACCGCATCGCCCCGGATTCCATGACCGAGGCCTACGCCGCCATCCGCATCAACATCGACAACTGGCGCTGGGAAGGGGTCCCCTTCTACCTCCGCGTCGGCAAACAACTCCCCAAAAAGGCCACCGAAATCAGCATCCACTTCCGGAAACCTCCCCACGTCCTCTTCAACCGCGGCACCGGCGACGACTCCGCCAATGTCCTCGTCGTCCGCATCCAACCCGACGAAGGCATCTCCCTCCGCATCCAGTCCAAAATCCCCGGCCCCGCCGTTCGCATGGAACGCGTCAAAATGGACTTCCAGTACAGCACCAGCTTCGGCAAAGCCAGCCCCGAAGCCTACGAACGCCTCCTCCTCGACGCCATGAGCGGCGACGCCACGCTCTTCGCCCGCCGCGACGAGGTCGAATGGGCATGGCGCTACATCGACCAGATCGAAGAGGCATGGCACCAGTCGCCGGAACCTCCTCCCATGTGCTCCTACCCAGCAGGCACATGGGGCCCAGCCGAAGCCGATGCCCTCCTCGCCGCCGACGGCCGCGAATGGCGACGTCTCTGATCCCCATGAGCCTCTCCGCAACGCCGGACCCAGCCGCTGGCCTCGACCTCGGCTCCCCTGTCCCCCTAGCCGCCATCCCACGCAGCCTCAAACAGCTCTGGGAATCCAGCGCCGCCGTCACCCGCGCCTCCGCCATGAACTTCGCCATCTGCAGCGAAGACGGCTCCAG
>CANHUG010000365.1 GCA_947462995.1 Verrucomicrobiales bacterium
CAACCCTCTCGCTCACCTCCACCCGCCCCATCACCACAACCGCCCGCGCCTCGCCACCCATCACGGCAGCAAGGATCACCAACAGCATCAGCACCCAGCGCATCCCCGCACCATGCCCAACGGCCCCCACCTTGTCACCCGCAACCTCGTCACCAAAACCTCGCCAACCACATCAGCCCTTCATGCGGCCACACCTCAAAACAAACCTTCACCGCATTTTTGCTTGTCGCCGCATCCCCTTCACCCTATCCTCCTCGCACCCCCATGCCCGACGAGGACACCTTCCACGCCCACGACCGTCTCTTCCGCGCTGGCCTCTCCAACCCAGCCGCCGCCGCCGCCTTCCTCATCGACCGCCTCCCCCTGAGGTCGCCGCCCGCATCGACTGGAGCACTCTTAAACTCGAACCCGGCTCCTTCGTCGACCCCGACCTCCGCCTCTCCGAATCCGACCTCCTCTTCTCCGCCAAAGCCGACGGCCGCGACA
Source organism: Verrucomicrobiales bacterium (assembly GCA_947462995.1). GTDB lineage: Bacteria > Verrucomicrobiota > Verrucomicrobiia > Verrucomicrobiales > V1-33 > V1-33. The sequence continues at coordinate 487 of CANHUG010000365.1, forward strand.
TCGGCATCTACATCCTCTTCGAACACCAATCCACCCGCGATCCCTACCTGCCCATGCGGCTCCTCCGCTACATGGTCCGCATCTGGCACCGCTGGGAACAGAACCCCGAAAACCGTCCGCCCTATCCACAAATCGTCTCCACCGTCCTCGCTCAAAACGGCAGCGTCTGGGACGTCGATCCGACCCTCTCCTCGCTCTTCAGCTTCACAGGCCCAGACGACCCCATGCGCCGCTATCTCCCCGACTTCCTCTACGAACTCATTCAGCTCGCCGCCCTCCCCTTCGACGCCATCCGCGGCACCCCCGACGGCATCCTCACCCTCCGTGTCCTCAAAGCCGAACGTTCCGGCGAGCTCCTCACCGACCCTATCTGGGACGAAGAAATCCTCGCCAAGGTTCTCATCGACACGTTCCACCTCATCGTCAGCTACATGTACAACCGCGACTCCGTTGACAATGACGCCCTCTTCCATAAAATCAAGTCCATCGGTTCCGAACCCCACCGCACCGCCGCCATGACGCTCGCTCAGAAACTTCGCCAAGATGGAATTCAGGAAGGCTTCGCAACCGGCAAACAAGAAGGCCGAGAGGATGGCCGCATGGAAGAGCGCACCCATTCCCGCCGCCAATCCGTCCTCGAAGCCCTCGATCTCCGCTTCGGCCCCATCCCCGACGGCCTCCGCGACTCCATCGAAGCCATCTCCGATCCCGAAAAACTCCGCACCCTCCTCCGCGCCGCCATCGTCTCCGATTCCCTCGAAGCATTCACAACATCCCTTTGATCCTCGCTGCTGCGCGCCCTCACGCCAGTATCGACTTGATCACCGGAGCCTGCTCCACCCCAGTCAGCCGCTGATCCAGTCCCTGGAACTTGAACGTGAACCGCTCGTGGTCAATCCCGAGACACGCTAGGATCGTCGCATTGATCTGATTGATATGCACCGGATCCGCCACCGGACTGTAGCTGAAATCATCCGTCTCCCCATGCACCACCCCGCCTTTGATGCCGCCGCCAGCCAGCCACATGCAGAAATTCCGCGGGTGGTGATCCCGACCGTAATTCTCCCGCGTCAGGGTCCCCTGTGAATACACCGTGCGCCCGAACTCCCCGCCCCACACCACCACCACATCGTCCAGCATCCCCCGCTGCTTCAGATCCTGCACCAGCGCCGCACAACCCTGGTCCGTGTCCTTGCACTGATTCCCCATCTGCCCCGGCAGATCACCGTGCGAATCCCACCCGCGGTGCATGATCTGCACCACCCTGACGCCCCGTTCCACCAGTCGCCGCGCCAGCAGCGCACTCCCCGCAAACGACCCCGGCTGCTTCACCTCCGGCCCGTAAAGATCCAGCACCGATTGCGGCTCCTTCCCGAAATCAGTTAGCTCCGGCACACTGCTCTGCAATCGATAGGCCATCTCATACTGCGAAATCCGCGTCTGTATGTCAGGATCCGCAAACCGCTCGAAACTCTTCCCGTTCAACGCCGCCAGCGCATCCAGCATCGCCCTCCGACTGCTCCCGTCCACCCCCGGAGGATTGTCCAGATACAGCACCGCATCCCCAGCCGACCGCAGCACCACCCCGGCATGCTTGCCCGGCAGAAACCCCGGCCCCCACATCCGGCTGAACAGCGCCTGCCCGTTCGATCCCTCAGGAAACCGCGGCATCAGACACACAAACGACGGCAAATCACTCGTCTCTGCACCCAGTCCGTACGACAACCACGACCCCATGCTCGCCTTCCCCGGCACTTCACTGCCGGTCATCACAAACGTGCACGCCGGATCGTGATTGATCGCGTTCGTATGCACCGACTTCACTAGCGCAATCTCATCCACAATCTTCGCCGTGTGCGGCAGCAGCGAACTCACCCACCGCCCGCACTTCCCATGCTGCTTGAACTCGAACTTCGACGGAGCCACCGGAAACCTCCCCTGCCCGCTCGTCATCGTCGTTAGTCGCTGCCCCTTCCGGATCGATTCCGGCAGGTCCTTGTCAAAGTACTCCTGCAGCCCCGGCTTGTAATCCCACGTGTCCAGCTGCGACGGCCCGCCATTCATGTGAAAATAAATCACCGCTTTCGCCCTCGGCCGGTGATGCGGCATCCCGGGCAGCGCCGGATGCACCGCCGATGGCCCCGCCGCCCCCGCTTCCCCCGCCGCCTTCAGAAACGCCAGCGCCGCCCCGCCCATCCGCAATCCACTCGTCCCGAAAAACTGCCGCCGGGTCTGTAGCAATTCATGCTGCAAAATTGGTGAGTCCATAAGTCAGTTCCGGTTGATCGCTTCATCAAGATTCAAAACAGTCCCCGCCACCAGCGTCCACGCCGCCAGCTCGACCGCATCCACCCCCGCCGGCGGCACCGATGCCCCGAACGTCACCGCTTTCTGCGCCGCTTCAGGTGCCGCCCGGTACCGAGTCAACTCACCCTCTAACAACCGCTCCAGCACCGCCGTCTCATCCGCCCGCGGTTCCCTCACCAGCACTCTCCGGTACAACCCCGCAATCCGCCCGGCCTTGTCCGCCGCCGCACGCATCACCTCTCCCGCCAACCCCCGCGCCGCCTCCACATGCTGCACGTCATTCATCAACTGCAGCGCCTGCAGCGGCGTATTGCTCCGCTCCCTCCTCGTGCACGCCTGCTCCCGGCTCGGCGCATCAAAGTTCACCATGTAAGGTGCCGGCGCCGTCCGCTTGATGAAGGTGTAAAGGCTCCGCCGATACAGCGCCGACCCCTTGTCAGCCTCATAAAACCGCGTGTTCGACCCCGTATACGCCACCGGCTCCCAGATGTTCGGCGGTTGATAGGGCTTCACCCCCTTGCCCCCCATGTCTCGCACCAGCAACCCGCCCGCAAACAACGCCTGATCCCGCAACTGCTCCGCATCCAGCCGCAACCTCGGCCCGCGCGCCAGTCTCCGATTCGCCGGATCCTCCAGCCACGCCGCCGCCGGAGCCGCACTGTCCCGACGGAACGCCCCGCTCGTCACTAGCAATCTCACCAGCTGCTTCGTGTCCCACTTCCGGTCCTGCCACCACACCGCCAGCCAGTCCAGCAACTCCGGATGCGTCGGCACCGATCCCTGCGTCCCGAAATCATGGCTCGTCTCCACCAGCCCCGTCCCGAATAACTGCTGCCAGAAACGGTTCACAATCACACGCGCCGTCAGCGGATTCCGCCGGTCCGTAATCCATCGCGCCAGATCCCGCCGGTCCGGCCGACGACCGCCCTCCGGCGGCGTCATCGCAGGAAGCACCCCAGGCGTCGCCGGCCCCACCTTCTCACCCGGCTTGTCATACTGCCCCCGCACCATCACAAACGCATCCCGCGGGGTCGGTAGATCCCGGAACACAAACGTCGATGGCTGCTGCGCTTCCGACTCACCGCGCTCCCGCCTGACCTCCGCCAGCACACCACGCGGTCCCGCAAGGACCGCCGCCGTCCCCGCACACACTTCCTGCACATAATAAGAACGCAGCTTCCCTATCAACTCCGCATCCACCGCCTTCTCCGGCCCGTCTTTGATCACCTGACGCAACGCCTCCGGCGCTTCCATCAAGTCCTTCCCCGCCACACTCCGCCTCCACGCCGCAAACGATACCCCGGGATCATTCGCCGGATCCGTCTTCCCCGCAAATCCCAGATGGTCAAACCACACCGTCCCGCCATTCACCGTGAACGCATACCCCGTCACCGCCAGCCCCGCAGCCATCCCCATCTTCGCCGCCGGCACATTCAACC
>CANHUG010000366.1 GCA_947462995.1 Verrucomicrobiales bacterium
ACCGTCAAGGTCTTCAAGCCCCTCGCCGAAGTCAAACACGACGAAGTCATCCATGCCGTGCTGAAATCCTTCGCCGACGGCTCCCCTGCCATCGCCGCGCTCAATGCCGTATCGGAGCCACACCACACTGCCAGCACGACGACCCACATTCCACCAATACCAGCCAGCCCCACCCAACACCCTATCACTCCTCATTCTCACTTCTCACTTCCAACCTCATACCATGTCTAAACGTACACCCGTCACCGTCCTCACCGGCTTCCTCGGAGCCGGCAAAACAACCCTGATGAACCGTGTGCTCAACGAGCAGCACGGACAGCGCATCGCCGTCATTGAAAATGAATTTGGCGAAATCGGCATCGACCACGAACTCGTCATCAACGCCGATGAGGAAATCTTTGAAATGAACAACGGCTGCATCTGCTGCACCGTCCGCGGAGATCTCATCCGCATCATGGGCAGCCTCATGAAGCGCAAAGACCAGTTCGATCACATCCTCGTGGAGACCACTGGTCTGGCCGATCCGGGCCCAGTGGTCCAGACGTTCTTCGTCGATGACGACATGAAGGAAAAACTCGCCGTCAATGCGGTCGTCACCCTGGTCGATGCCAAACACATCTGGGAACACATTGACGATGCCGACGAAGCCAAGGAACAGATTGCCTTCGCGGATGTCATTCTGCTGAACAAATGCGATCTCGTTTCACCAGCGGACCTCGATCGTCTGGAAGCCCGCATCAAGGCCATGAATGGCGTGGCCAAAATCCACCGCACCATCAATGCCGAGGTCGAAATCTCCAAAATTCTCGAAGTAGGCGGATTCAATCTGGAACACGCCATCGGAGTGGATCCGAAATTCCTCGAGCCTGAATACCCATTCGAGTGGGGCGGCAATTTTCAGCTTCCCGCTGGCTCCGCCGAACTCGTGGCCACGCAGAATCCAGACCCATCCATGAAGCTCGTTTTCCTTCCCGTAAGCAGCGGCACCGAAGAAGATCTCGCCAAAGCACGTGAGCAGGCAGTTCGGATTTTCTCCTCACTCGAAGTCACCGAAGCCGCTCCCGGAGTCGCCGTGAGTTGTGACGCGCAGTTGCACGAACTCATGCTCACTGAAGGCGAAATGCGCTGGCCGCTCACCGTGCCGGAGACCGGTTACTATGCCGCCTTCACCGAACACTACCCTGAAGAACTGGACCTTAAAGTCATCGTATCCGGAAGCGAAGTGCTCGCCGCACCTGCCGCCGCCTACAAGCCCGACCACGAACACGACGAAGAAGTCACCAGCGTCGGCATCGAAGAATCCGCCGACTGCGATGGCCAGAAACTCAATGCTTGGCTCTCCGCCCTGCTTCGGGACAAAGGCACCGACATCTTCCGCATGAAGGGCGTCTTCTCGGTCCGCGGCAATCCTAACCGCACCGTCTTCCAGGGCGTCCACATGCTGCTGGATGCTCAGGATGGTGGCCCATGGGGCAGCCGCACCCGCAAAAACAGTCTCGTTTTCATCGGACGAAATCTTGACCGCGAAGAACTCAACTCAAGCTTCCGCAAATGTTTGGCGTAGGAAAAGAGCCAGCAGAGGAGGAAATCATCTCTCTCGTTTCCGCATCCAAGCATTTCCCGGAACAGTGGACTGTGGAGATGGACGATTATCCGCTCGACCTCCGATGGTCTGCGGATGGGCTATGGCTCGCCGCCCTGCCTAGTCATGGCCGCATCCTCGTGCTGGATGAGGACGGAAACATCCTCGCCTCTCTGCCCGGACACGAAGGCGGAAATGGCGCCATCTCATGGCATCCGCGCCGTGCCGCCCTCGCCACCTACGGACAGGACGCCACCGTGCGGATCTACGAAATGCCGCCTCAGGACCCCGCCGCCGCCTTTCCTTTCTCAAAGGACCACAGCGGCCCACCCTCGCCCTCGCCATCACTCGTCATCCCGCTGGAAAAGGGGTGGGCCGAGCGGGTCACGTGGAATGCGGATGGCTCCCTCATCGCTGCTAGTGCCGGACGCACCGTCTTCGTCATGAATGCCGCCACCGGAGCCATCGAACATCGGCTGTCAGAGCACAAAAGCACCGTCTGCGACATCGCATGGAACCCCAGGAGCCCACGCGAACTAACCAGCGTGTGCGACGGCGGAGCCCGCCTCTGGCGGGTGGGCGAGACCAAACCCTTCGGTCATTTCGACTGGGGCGGTGCCAGCCTCATCGTCACCTGGAGCCCCGATGGCCGCTGGGTCGTTACCGGCGATCAAACCCCTAGCGTCCACCTCTACGACGTGCGGCGGAAGCACCCGCTGCACATTCAGGGCTACGAATTCAAAGTGAAAACCCTCGCATGGGAAGGTAATGGCGAGTGGCTGGCCAGCGGAGGTAGTGCATCCATCACCGTCTGGCCCTGCACCGGCAAGAAAGGCCCCGAGGGGGCGAAACCCATCCAGCTATTCGGCCACCTGAAAGAAGTCCTCGCCCTCGACTTCACCCGCGGAGACTCCGTGCTAGTCTCCGGCGGTCGCGACGGGCTCCTCCTCCTCTGGATGCCGCACCGCAGCACCGATCCTGCCCTTATCACCCGCCGCGCCAGTGAAATAACAACCCTCCGCTGGTCCCCCGACAGCTCATCCCTTGCCTTCGCCACCGCCGACGGTGACCTCACCCTGTGCCGAATCAGCAAGAAGTGAGGCCGTCCACTTCAGCCATATTTTCAGCCTCGGGTTTTCTACCTCTGACAACATGATGTTTCGTTCGATATTCACTTCATTCATCCGACTCGCCGTCATGGCTGTGCCAGTGGCACTGACCGTCTTTTCCACCTCGTGCAACAAACCGGCCGAACCAACTGCCCGCACGGCTAAGCTCCGTGTCCTCACGAGTTTTCTGCCAATACAATCTCATGCTGCGGCGATTGCGGGAGACTTGGCGGAGGTTTCTCAGCTGCTTACCGCCGATACCGGGCCTCATGATTATCAACTGAGGCCTACCGACGTGAAGCGGCTCGCCGATGCGGATATGTTCATCGTGAATGGTGCCGGTCTGGAATCATGGCTTGGCGAACTCATGGCCAAGACCGGTGGTTCCGGGCAAGGAAATGACGGCAGCAAAGCACAGGCGGTGGTGGACTTGTCCGCGGGGCTGCAGCTTACGGGAAATCCGGCGCCCTTTGCCGCCAAACGGGCCGCAGAGGAAGGAAAGAATCCTCACACGTGGCTGGACCCTGTTCTGGCCAAACAACAGGTCGCCACCATCCTCGCTGCATTGCAGAAGGCGGACCCGCCGAATGCAGCCGCCTACACTGCGAATGCGGCGGCATACACAACTCAGTTGGATGCGCTGGATGCTGAATACCGCTCGACTCTCACACCATTGACAAACAAAAATCTGGTCACGTTTCACGACGCTTTTCCTTACCTCGCGGCTCGCTACGGTCTGACTTACATCGGCTGCATTTCCGAGTTTCCGGAGAAAGACCCGCCGCCTCAGAAGCTGGCAGCACTCGTGGACGCCATCCGCACGGCCAAGGTGGGCGTTCTCTTTGCCGAGACAGGTTATGCACCTGCTCTGCTCCAGGAAATCGCCCGTCAGACGGGGGCCAGAGTTTCCATGTTGGACACGATGGAAGTCGGCACTGGCAATCCGACAGCCTATCTGGAGCGCATGAGGCTGAATCTCACAGCGTTGGAATCCTCCTTTACCCCAGCCCCATGAGCGCAGTGGCCGACAGCGAAGCCCCAACCAGTGCCCGCACGGCTTCGCAGCACGATGCCGCTGAATTTCTCTGCCGGGCTCCCCTGCTGCGGATAGAGCACCTTGGCGTCCGCTACGGCCCGCAATGGGCGCTGCGGGGCGTAGACCTCGATATCTGGCGGGGCGATGTGCTGGCATTCATTGGGCCTAACGGCGCAGGGAAATCCACTCTGCTGAAAGCCATCCTTGGGCTCATCACTCCCACTGAGGGCTGCATCCTCCGTGATGATGCGTTGCTACCGACGGGCTACGTGCCTCAGAAACTGGACATCGATGCCAGCTTTCCACTAACGGTGGGTGAATTCATGGCAGTGAATCATCCGGGGCGTTCTTTCTGGTTTGGCGGTGTGCCGCGTCGCTGGCGTTCGCTCATCATGGAAACTCTGGAGCGGCTGCGCATCGCGGACCTCGAGCATCGGCAGCTGGGAACGCTGTCTGGAGGCCAGTTTCAGCGGGTGCTCATCGCGGCGGCTCTGCTCCAACAG
>CANHUG010000367.1 GCA_947462995.1 Verrucomicrobiales bacterium
CGTCGCCATGAAACGCTTCCTCGCCAACGAATGGGATCGCTCCAATTCCCTCAAACGCGGCGGCCGCACCCCCATCTTCAGTCTCGACGCCGCCCCCGATTCCCTCGCCGCCCTCGACCCCCATCCCCCAGCCGACCCGGACCGCGACTTCGACCGCCGCTGGGCCCTCACCGTCCTCTCCCACGTCATGGACTCGCTCCGTCTCGATCACGAGGCCACCAACCGCTCCCGCGAATTCGAAATCCTCAAGCCCTGTCTCACCGCCGACCGCGCCAACCTCGACTACGCCAACCTCGCCTCCTCCCTCGGCATCACCGAAGCCTCCGCACGCAGCGCCGTCCACCGTCTCCGCAAACGCTTCCGCGACGCCTTCCGCTCCGCCGTCGCCGCCACCGTCGCCAATCCCGACGACACCGACGCCGAAATGCACGCGCTCATCACCGCCCTCGCTTCCTCCTGATTTCTCATCTTTTCCTCCCCCTCCCAGCCACACCGCTCCCCCTTCGCTTAATCTCATGGCATGAACACTCACCCTTCCTGCCCGCGCTGCGGTGCCTCCCTAACCTCCAACTCGGTCGACGGGCTCTGCGCACGCTGTCTCGCCGCCCTCCACTTCGACTCTCTCCTCACCCCCGCCTCCCCTCCAACCCATCAGCAACCGCTCCCCTCCATCGACTCCATCCAGCCGTTCTTCCCTCAGCTCGAGATCCTCGAATGCCTCGGCCGCGGCGGCATGGGGGTCGTCTTCAAGGCCAGACAACGATCCCTCAACAGGCTCGTCGCCCTCAAACTCCTCGCCCCGGAACGCGCCTCCGACCCAGCCTTCGCCGCCCGCTTCGCCACCGAAGCCAAAACCCTCGCCGCTCTCAACCACCCCAACATCGTCGCCATCCACGACTTCGGCGAGGCCGCCGGCAGTTGCTTCCTCATCATGGAATTCATCGACGGGCTCAATCTCCGCCAGCTAATCCAATCCCGACGTCTCTCCCCGTCCGAAGCCCTCGCCATCGTCCCCCCGATCTGCGACGCCCTCCAGTGCGCCCACAACCACGGCATCGTCCACCGCGACATCAAACCCGAAAACCTCCTCATCGATAAATCCGGTACCGTCAAAATCGCCGACTTCGGCATCGCCACCATCATGGACGGCACCCCCGCCGATCCTGCCTCCGATCCCATCCACCTCCCCGGCGCCGGCACTCCCGCCTACGCCGCCCCCGAACAACGCTCCGGTGCCGCCGCCGACCACCGCGCCGACATCTACTCGCTCGGAGTCGTTCTCTACGAAATGCTCACCGGCGAACGCCCCAACGGCCCGCTCATCCCTCCATCCCAGCGGGTCCACGTCAGCATCAGCATCGACTCCGTCGTCCTCAAAGCCCTCTCCCTCTCCCCGGACCTCCGCTTCAATACCGCCCTCGACTTCCGCACCAGTCTCGAAGCCGCCATCTCCCCTCCTCCCTCATCTCCTCAATCCCCTCCCGCCAATCCTGACATCTCCACCGCCCCCACCCCTCCCGACGCCTCACGCCACCGTCTCCTTCGTCTCCGCCGCATCTTCCTAACTGTCCTCGCGCTCGGGACGTTCCTCTTCTGCGGCATGCAGCGCGAGGTCAGCACCACCCAATCCCCCAGCGCTTCCCAAGTCCGCGACACATGGCGCTTCGGGCTCGTTCCCTCCTTCCACGACATCCCCGGCCCGTGGCGCGAGGAAGTCAAAACCTACGGCAGCAACGGCACCAACTCCTCCACCCGCATCATCTGGTTCTCCACCTCCATGATCGCCGGGCTCTTCGCCTTCGCCGCCCTCGCTGGCTTCGTCACCGCCGTCGAATTCGAACGCCGTCTCGCCCGTCTCCCTAACCCTCCCGATCCAGTCTTCCTCCTCCCGCTTTACCGCACCAATCCCGACGGCTCCCGCTCTCTCCACATCCCCAATTTCGCCCGCTCCATCCTCCTCCTCGGCTGCGCCGCCCTCCTCCTCTCCTGCCTCCTCGTCATCGTCCTCCAGGGGCTCCTCGGCGGCTCCGGCCCGCTCCTCCTCACCATGTCCATCTCCTCCGCCATGCTCGTCTCCGGCATGCTCCCAGCACTCCTCCGCCAATCCGCACCTCCCGCACCTTCACCACCTCCCGCACCCGACTCGCCCGCCACCACCACCCGCACCGAAATCGCTCTCGCCCTCATCTGGTGGGTCGCCACCACCGCCACCCTCCTCCTCCTCCGAACGTCATGGCTCCGGCACCCGGAACTCACCATCCTCCCCGCCCTCGGCATTCCCGCCGCATCCTTCGCCGCCCGATCCCGTCTCCGCCCGATCCCCGGCCGCACCCCAGCCAGTCGCCGCAAACACGAATGGATAGGCTGGTTCCTCTACGCCCTCGCCGCTTCCGGCGCAATCTTCTTCTTTGTCTCCATGCTGGGCGAAGCCGGCGGCTGGCACCCCGCCCCGGCTAAATCCGTCGTCGACCGGCTGGTCTTCGCCGCCATCGCCATCGCCCTCACCGTTGCCGCATTAGCACTCCGCGAATCCTCAAAGCGCGCCACCAATCTGCCTCCCTCCTCAAGCCGCACTTTCCCCATCTTCGTCTCCATCTTCCTCCTCTGGGCCGCTCTCGCCCAACCGCTCTCCCGTTGGCACCGCTCCCCATCACCCTCAACCCTCGCCATCCCCTCCGCCGCCGCTCCGCCACCTCCCACCCTCGCCCTCCCTCCCTCCGCCATCCCCGGTCTCTTCACCACCCAAGGCCAGCACCGGCTCACCCCATCCACCGTCCTCACCATCGAACCCCCGGACACCAGCACCGGCCCTCCCGGCCAGCGCGGTTTCTCCATCCACACCACCCGCCCGGACGGCACCTCGTCCACCATCGGCCGCACCCCCATCGCCTCCGGCAACGAACCGTTCTTCGCCACCTACGACGCCCCCACCGACACGCTCTGGCTCGGCTCACCATCCACCATAGGCTTCACCACCCTAGCCAATCCAGGCGACTACAAGGCATGGCTCCTCCCCGCATCCATCCCGCCCGAAATCGCCACACGCCTGCCCGCCCACGTCCGCAAGCTCCTCCTCCTATGGCACCCGGAACCCCCACCCTGACAATCCCTCACCGCGCCGCCTCCGCCAACTCGAAACAAACCGCCTCGCGGTCATTCCTCACCAGCAGATACCGACCAGCCAGACACGGCTGATTCCACGTCTTGCTCGTCAGCGCCGGGATCCGCGCCACCACCGTCTCCTCCACCTCACTCGCCGCCACCACCACCACTTCCCCGCGCTCGCTCTGAATCACCAGCACCGGCCCCGCTCCCAGCATCTGCCCGTGCCCGTAACTCGACCCGCGCCACAACGCCCGCCCGTCACTCAGATCCAGACACGTCAATCGCCCCTCATCCAACCCCCACACCCGCTCGCCACGCACCACCGGATTCGTAAACTTCGGCTTCAGCTTCAAACTCTGCCACAGAATCTCCGGTGCCTTCCCCCTCGCCGTCCGCAGCATCGTCGTCCCCACACCATAACCAATCCCCACCAGCACCCGGTCCGGCCCCAGAAACACCGGATTCGCCACATTCGCCGGCGCACCCTTGAACCCTTCCTTCCACTCCCACCGCTCCTCACCCGTCCCCGGATCCACCCCAGTCACCCGGTCCGCAAACACCGTGATCACTTCCGCCCCATCATCTCGCTGCCCCATCATCGAGGTCCCATAACCCGCCCGATCCGGCCCGCTCCGCCACACCGTCTCCCCAGTCGCCACCGCAAACGCCGCCAAGGTCCGCTCGCCCTCGCCCATCGTCACTATCACTTTGTCCCCCAACACCAGCGGACTGCAGCTCATCGCCCACATCAGATTCTTCCGCCCGCCATCCCCTAGCGTTTCCTTCCGCCAGATCAGCGCCCCGGTCTTCCCGTCAAGGCACACCAGTATCCCCGTCGCACCCATCGCATACACCCGACCCTCATAAGCCGTCGGCGTCGCCCGCGGACCAATCCCTCCCATCGCTTCCTCAAACCGCGCCTTCTCCGCATGCACCCATAATACCTCGCCAGTCACTTTGTGATAGGCCACCGTCACTTCCTCCTCTCCCCGCTGCTCCTGGGTCACCGCAAAATCCCCCGCCACCACAAACCCACTCCACCCCAACCCCACTTCCCGACGCCACAACTCCCGCACGCCCTGCGCCGGCCA
>CANHUG010000368.1 GCA_947462995.1 Verrucomicrobiales bacterium
CCAAGCGATCGACCCTTCCTCCGCTGATCAAGCAACGGGAGTTGCGCTGCAAAGTTACCTTGAAAGTTCAAAGACTACTGGTGCTCAGGATTTTGTTGAGAAGATCGCTACTGACTACCATGATTCAGGTGCCGGGGATGAATTGCTGATCCCATTGATTGAGGGAAGCGCAAACGGCAGTATCTCTTATCCAAAAGACAGAGCGCGTGTGCTGGCAACGAAGATTTCGGACGACAGGCTCCGTGGAGAAATGCTGCGAAAGCTGAATTGAAGGATGAAGCGTTCCCTGATCATTAGTGCTGCACTTTTCCTCATCGCTGCCCTTCTGGGGTGGTGGGAAAGTCGGCAGCTTTCCAGCAGGAGAGAGATCAATGCCAGACTCGTGAAGGAAGCCTCGACTGAGCTCGGCGGTGATGCCCAGTCGCCGAACGCAATGGAACGACGGAACGAATATCTCGCCATGAGGGAACGAGTGAAAACGATCCGGCTCGATTATTTTGCCTTATTCCGCGACTATGGTGAGAATGCTAATGGTGAATCTGGCGAGGAGTTCAGGAAGCGGCAGGCGGAAATAAAGAGTCGTCTTGAGGAACTTGACCCCGCAGCGATCAGGCAATTCATGGATGAATGCTACAGTAATCCTGAGTTGAACCTGCGAATCAGGCGTGATCTCAATGGTTATGTCCGGACTGTCTTTATCGGAAAATATCCGGTTGAGATGGCCAGAATGATGAGCAAGTCGCCGGAACTCTTTGGTATTGATGGTAAATCAGCGCCTGAGGGATACATTCAAGATCCATTTCAGCATCTGGTTTACTATTTCAGCTGGGAGAAGAAAGACATCCAGACTGTCTTCCAGTGCCTCGCTGAAGCACCTCCGGAATTTCAATCAAAATACATCAGTGGTGCATTAGAACATTACGCGTACAGCGCTCCGAAACGAACGGAGTTGCTCGAAGAGATGAGAGCCTTCGCCTCGACACCCGAACAGGTGAAGCTTGTGAAAGGTCAGTTGAGTGAGCTCGTCTTCGGGCGTGGCGGCGCAAAGGCGACATTTGTTGAAGTGTCCGATTGGCTCGAATCGGCGAATCTATCAGGCGACGAACTTGACGCTGCCACCAGGGACATGCAGAAGAAAGTGCGAGTCGGCGAAACAGGTCAATGGCTTGACTGGCTGGCGAAACGCGACTTGCCTGATGACGTCTCCAAGGATCGCGCTTTCGAACTCGCCACCGCGTGGACAGAGAAAGACTACCTGGCCGCCGGCAAGTGGCTCAAAAGCGCACCCGACAGCCCCGAGAAATCCGCCGTCGCAAGCGCATACGCTGCCAAGGTATATCCCTACGATCCCGAGGGGGCGATGCAATGGATTCAGACGCTGCCGGAGGGCCGCGACCGCAGCAAGGCAGTGGAGATCATTTATCAGAACATGCCGAAAGACAGCGACGAAGCGAATGCCTTCGCGAGTGAGTTTGGTCTCGGGAAATGACGGATCCTTGTCAGGCCATGGACTCTCATGGTGCGACATGGAAGGTGTTGGTTCCAGATGGGATGGCGGTTATTCGGATTTGGTTTGCTGGAGGAAATGCAGAGCGGCCGACTTTCGATCGTTGATCTGGGAGAAACCAGGCCAGCCAGAGCCGCAGAAACAGTAATGTTTGACCTCAGGAGGCGGTCCGACGAGATGCTAATGACCTTGCACGGCGAGCAGTGTGCTGGAAGTCGCAGCCAGCCCTCCGCACCCGAGAATGGGTAAAGAAAATCGTTTTTGATGGGCGAGTCCGCGTCGATGATGCAGCCTGATAAAGAAAGGATCGACTCCGGAATAGACGGCCGCAGTTATCCTGGATAAAGAGAATGCCAATCGCCCACACAATGCCGCATCCCCAAGACCTAATTGAGACCCTGCCCGCCCGTACCCGTGCGCTTCGGGAGGAAGTCGCCAAAGCTATCGTGGGACAGGAGCGTGTTGTCGAAGACGTGCTCCTGGGCCTTTACTGCGGTGAACACGTCCTGCTCACCGGTGTGCCAGGACTGGCCAAGACACTGCTGATCCGCTCGCTGGCGGAGACACTCGACCTTGATTTCAAGCGCATCCAATTCACTCCGGACTTGATGCCGGCGGACATCACGGGGACCGAGATCATTCAGGACGATCCGGTTAAGGGCACGCGCGCACTGAAATTCATGCCGGGGCCGGTTTTCACGAATCTTTTGCTGGCAGACGAGATCAACCGCACGCCGCCTAAGACGCAGGCGGCGATGCTTCAGACGATGCAGGAACGCGAAGTGACGGCTGGTCGTGAGACCATGGCCTTGCCCAAGCCATTTCATGTATTCGCCACCCAGAACCCGATCGAAATGGAGGGTACGTATCAGCTTCCCGAAGCTGCGACTGACCGTTTCATGCTCTCGGTGAGGATTCATTATCCCGAGCCGGCTCAGGAGGTGGACATGGTGCGCCGCACCACCGGCACGGTCCGTCCGGCATTGGAGAAGGTCATGAATGGCGATGACCTGCTGGCGATCCAGCAATTGGTCCGTGCGGTGCCTGTCTCTGATGAGGTGATCCGCTTTGCGGTGGATCTGGTGGGTTCCACCCGACCGGATGCGCCGGGGGCCGCTGAACAGGTCAAACGTTTCGTCCGCTGGGGCGCCGGACCGCGTGCCTCCCAGTATCTGATTCTCGGTGCCAAGGGAAGAGCTGCGATGATCGGCAAACCCTGCGCGGATGTGGAGGACGTTCGATCGGTGGCGCTTCTGGTGCTCCGCCACCGGATCCTGACCAACTTCAAGGCCCGGTCCGAGGGCGTCGATGCGGACAGCCTGCTGCATGGGTTGGTCAAAGCGGCCAAGGTTTAACTAATTCGTTCCGTGTCTGAAGCCGCACTTTACGCCGACGCTGAGTTGCTAGCGGGTTCCCGTGACCTGCTGCTTCTGGCGCAGTGCATGGTTGAGGGTTATGCCCACGGAATGCATCGCAGCCCGTATTCCGGCAGCAGCCAGGAATTCGCGACCTACCGCGCATTCCTTCCGGGCGACCCCTTGCAGCGGATCGATTGGAAGGTTTACGGCCGGACCGACGACCTTTACGTGCGTGAATTCGAGCAGGAGACCAACCTGCGCGGCTATCTGTTTTTGGACGGCAGTCGCAGCATGGATTTCGGAGCGGGGGCAGGGAATAAGTTCATCTATGGGCGTTTGTTGTGCGCGGTGCTGGCCGTGCTGCTGCGCCGTCAGCAGGATGCGCCAGGCCTTGCGGTGTTTGGAAAAGGGGAGTCCATTCCCATTGATGACTGGTGGCCGCCGAGCACCCGAAGGGATCATCTGGAACACCTCGTTCACCATCTGGAAGGTTCGGTGGCGGACGGGCCCCACGACCACCTTGGCGGACTCGCCGATCTGGTCGACGAATGCCACCGACGCTCACTCGCGGCGATTATCACCGACGCGCTGGTGGACCCGACTGAACTCAAAGAAATGCTAGGCCGCTTGCGGATGCGCGGCAGCAAAGTCATTCTTTTCCAGCTGTTGGCCCGGGAAGAACTGGACCCACGGATCGAAGACGAGGTGGTGCTGGTGGATCGCGAGACCGGAGCCGAGCGCGCGGTCGACGGCACGGTTTATGCCCGTCTTTATCAGGAAAACCTGACGCGGATCCGTGCGGAGATCGAACAGGTCTGCCACGATACGGAGACCGAGTATTGTTTCCTCGCGACCGATGAACCCCTTGATGAAGCCCTGCGCCGATTCCTCCTGCTGAGATCCCGATGATGCTTGCGATCGTGATGCTGGGACCGTGGTTTGCGATTGCCGGGCTGGCGGCGGTCGGTCTCGCGGTGTGGATGCATCTTTACGAACGGGTTGCTAGTCGGCGGGTGCAAATGAGTTCCCTGCGCCTTGTGCCGGAAGCCCCGAGGGTCGCACGCAATCGGCGAAAGATCCGGCGCTGGCCGCTGCTTCTTCTGCGCGCTCTTGGGGTCATCCTGTTGGGACTGGCTTTTGCAAGACCCGGACTCCCGGGTGGGGGGCAGGCACCGGTCGGGGGACGGGAAGCGGTCGCCTTCGTGCTCGACCGCTCGGCTAGCATGGCGATGCGTTCTGCGGGGGGCAACACGGCGTGGGAGGACGCGGTGGCGCAAGTCCGCGAGCGTCTGGACGGACTTCACTCCGAAAGCC
>CANHUG010000369.1 GCA_947462995.1 Verrucomicrobiales bacterium
CGCCTCCCAATCCTCCCCTCAACCCGCTCAGCCAAGCCATCCCACCACCCCATGAAGCTCCTCTCGCTCTCCTCCCTCAGTCTCCTCTCCCTCCTCGCCCTCTCCTCCAACGCCTCCGCCCAGGCCGCCACCAGCATCGTCATCTCCCAGTACTACGAGGGCACCGGCAATAATAAGTACCTCGAACTCTGGAACCCCACCGCCTCACCCATCCCGCTCGCAGGCATCAAACTCACCCACTGGAACAACGCTTCCCGCCAGAACTGGAAAACCGACGGCAATATCCCGACCTACGTCTACGACCTTGGAAACGTCTCCCCGGGAATCACTCTCGCCCCCGGAGAATTCCTCCTTCTCGCGAACCCCGCTGCAGCCGCGCCCGCCTACGCCGTCGCCAACGCCGACGCCAAACCAGCCACCAGCGGCAACACGGCGATCATGCAGTTCAACGGCGACGACTCCATCGTCCTCTATAGTTCCGATACCTACACAGCCGCCAACATTCTCGACGCCATCTCCTTCACCGGCAACAACGGCGTCGACAAAACCTTCTACCGCCTCAATTCAGAAAAAGGCTGGTCCATCGACCTCGGCTCCCAGGTCACCGACTTCTCTTCCGTCTGGGCCACCGACAAAGTCCTCGCCGACGTCGCCAGCGCCACCGCCGCCGACCCATGGTACCTCGCCTTCAAACCAGACGTCTTGCCCCCGGTCCTCGACTCCTTCACCATCGCCGCCGACTCCCCTTCCACCGTCACCCCGGGCGTCGTCCTCACCTACACCACCAGCGGCGGTAATCCGCTCGAATTCCAAGTCGCCGACAACGCCGACTTCACCGGAGCCACATGGCAACCCTACGCCGCCTCCTCCCGCACACTCCTTACCGGCGGCCCCGGCACCAAAACCCTCTACTTCCGCGTCCGCAACGCCTCCGGAACGACCACGGTCCTCTCCGACTCCATCGACCTGACCGAGTTCGCCCCTACCTCCAAGATCCGCTTCACCCAGTACTACGAGGGCACCAGCAACTCCAAATTCCTCGAAATCACCAACACCGGTGACACCGAAGTCGATCTCGCCGGCTGGACGCTCATGCGCTGGACCAATCAGACCGCCGAAGACTATAAATTCACCGGCGCTGGCACCGGTGCCCCCAGCCAGGCCATCCCCCTCACCGGGCTCGTCGTCCCCGCCACCAGCACCCCCATCCTCCCACCAGGCGGCACCATCGTCCTCGCCAACAACATCACCATCAACCCACCCCCGGGCGGCACCACCGCCGCACTCGCCAACGGCAACATCTCCCACAACGGCAACGATTCCTACGCCCTCTACAGCGGTCCAGTCGACCCAGCCAATCTCGTCGACGCCGTCGGCTTCACCGACCTCGGCAACGAAGGCCAGGACAAATCCTTCGTCCGTCTCGCCACCACCCAGGGCTTCAGCTTCACAGCCGGCTCCAATCTCACCAGCTTCCCCACCGTCTGGTCGGAAGTCCCCCTCGCCGATGTCGACTCCGCCTTCCTCGGCCAGAACAATCACCTCGGCACCTACCCCGGCGGCGGTCCCGTCGGCTACGACGCATGGGCCCTCACCGCCTTCCCAGGCATCACCGACCCCGCCATCACCGGTTTCAGCGCCGACCCCGACGGCGACGGCGTCGCCAATGGCGTCGAATACTACACCTCCGGTGACCCGCTCGTAGGTTCCGCCGCCATCCGGTCCATCACCGGCCAACCCGGCCAGCTCACCGCCACCTACCGCCGCTCCCGCACCGCCCCAGGCGTCACAGCCGCATGGCAATGGTCCACCGACCTCAAGTCATGGAACGAATCCGGCGCCGCCGCCGGCGACACCGCCGTCTTCTTCGGCACGCCGGAAATCGTCGACGGCTCCGACCCAGCATGGGAACTCCTCGCCATCACCGCACAAATCTCCGGCAACCCAGGCGCCGTCTACATCCGCCTCAAGGTCACCCGCCCATGATCCTGCGCCTCCTCCCGCTCGTCGTCGCCGCCGCCGCCCTCACCGCAGACGCCCCCGCCCAGGGGCTCGTCCGCGACGGCATCCCCGACATCCCCCCGGCCGTTCGCACCGCCGCCGCCCCCTACATGGAATTCCGCACCGCGGCATTCATCGGATGGCACCCGCAACGACCCGAAATCCTCGTCGCCACCCGCTTCGGCGATACCCCCCAACTCCACTCGGTCAATCACCCCGGAGCCGCTCGCCGCCAACTCACGTTCCTCCCAGAACCCGTCCGCGGCGGCGCATGGCAGCCCAAATCCGGCAAAGCCATCATCTTCACCCAGGACTCCGGCGGCGGCGAAAACTTCCAGTTCCTCCGCTTCGACCCCTCCTCCGGTCGCATCACCCTCCTCACCGACGGCAAATCCCGCAACACCGGGCTCCGCTGGTCCCACGACGGCTCACGCTTCGCCTTCTCCTCCACCAGACGCAACGGCACCGACACCGACCTCTGGATCATGGACCCGGACCACCCGGATCAGCAGAAACTCCTCACCGAACTAAAAGGCGGCGGATGGAGCGTCACCGATTGGTCCCACGACGGCCGCACGCTCGCCGTCTCCGAATCCATCTCCGCCAACGAATCCCACCTCTGGCTCGTCGACGTCGCCACCGGCAAAATCGAACCGCTCACCGACCGCTCCGCCGGAGCCGTCTCCCGCAACGGCGCGCAATTCGCCCCGGACGGCCAATCGCTCTTCTTCGCCAGCGACGAAGGCAGCGACTTCCTCCGCCTCGGCCGCTTCAATCTCGCCACGCGCCAATTCACCCCGCTCACCACCGACATCCCATGGAATGTCGAGGAATTCGCCCTCTCACCAGACGGCAATTCCATCGCGCTCGTCATCAATGACGACGGAGCCGCCTCACTCCGCTTCCTCTCCCTGACCGCCAACCCGCCCCCCAAGGCCCCCGCACTCCCGCTCGGCACCGCCAGCGGCATCGAATGGTCCCCTGACAGTAAACACCTCGGCTTCACGCTCTCCTCCGCCCGCTCCCCAGCCGACGCATGGTCCGTCTCCATCCCGGACGGCCAACTCACCCGCTGGACCGAAAGCGAAACCGGAGGCCTCGACCCCTCACGCTTCCGCGACGCAGAACGCATCAAGCTCTCCAGCTTCGACCAAACTCCCGTCTCCGGCTTCCTCTACCGCCCGGACCCAGCCCGCTTCCCCGGCAAACGCCCGGTCATCATCAATATCCACGGCGGCCCCGAAGGCCAGTCCCGCCCGATCTTCCAGGGCCGTAACAACTTCTGGCTCGATGAACTCGGCATCGCCGTCCTCTACCCCAATGTCCGCGGCTCCGACGGCTACGGCAAAAAATTCCTCGCCATGGACAATGGCTTCAAACGCAAGGACTCCGTCCGCGACATCGAGGCCTTTCTCAACTTCATCGCCGCCGACCCATCGCTCGACAAAGACCGCACCGCTGTCACCGGCGGTTCCTACGGCGGCTACATGACCCTGGCCTGTCTCATCGACTTCAACACGCGCTTCAAAGCCGGCTGCGACATCGTCGGAATCTCCAACTTCCTCACGTTCCTCGAAAATACCTCCGGCTACCGCCGCGACCTCCGCCGCGTCGAGTACGGCGACGAACGCGACCCTGCCATGGCCAAATTCCTCGCAGAAATCAGCCCCACCGCCCACGCCGCTTCCATCCGCGCTCCCCTCTTCATCGTCCAAGGCAAAAACGACCCGCGCGTCCCCGTCACCGAAGCCGAACAAATGGTCAAAGCCGTCCGCGCCGCCGGCCAGCCAGTCTGGTACCTCATGGCCCCGGACGAAGGCCACGGCTTCGCCAAAAAATCAAACATCGACGCCCAGTTCATGGCCACCATCGTCTTCTGGCAATCCCACCTCCTCGACGCCAAACCCTGACGTCATCACTCTCCCCCTCCGAACAAGACCTTGGTAGGGCTGAGCTCCCGCTCGGCCTCTCTCCCATCACGCCCGCCGGAGGCCTTGGACTGCGGAAGCCTGCTGCCGCTTTCCCGGAGCCAGCCTGCTGGCCCGGCACCATTCGAGTCCCCTCTCCGAACCAGCAGCCGCAGGCTCTGGACTGCTGGGAGAATCACAACTCTCTCCGCGCACGGAGTGCGCCTACAAGCCCCTCCGTACACGCCCCC
>CANHUG010000370.1 GCA_947462995.1 Verrucomicrobiales bacterium
CAACCTGCTGGGGAATGTGATACATCCGGGGGACCGGCTGGTGCTTTATCCGCTGGATTTCGAGCTTGGGGTGGATCTGGAGAGGAAGCGGCTGTTGCTGCTGAAGGACGGGCGGTATTTCAAGGAATACGGGATTGTTTCCTATCATCTGCCGTTTCCGTCGCTGCCGGCGGAGACGACGGTGGCGGAGTCGGCGGGGTGGGAGGGGAGCCAGCGGATCCGGCCGGACGACGACCGGTATGCGGGGGCTGCGAAGCGATTGGTGACGCCGCCGCGTGGGCAGCGGAGCGGGATTGTGTTCCGGGCGGTGCCTGAGGGTGTGGCGGCGGAGCCGGTGGTGGCGGGCGGTGCGGCGGCGGAGCCGGGGATTTACCTGAGTGAAGCAGATCTTGATGAACTGACGACGGTGGTGCGGCCCGGTTGCGCGCTGCGATTTCTGAAACCAACAGTCCCCCGAACCCCATGAAGCACGTCCCGCTTGAATTTGAGAAGCCGATCTTTGCGCTCCAGGAGCAGCTGGACGAGCTGCTGCAGAAGAGTTCTGCGCAGGACATCAATCTGACTGGGGAAGCGGGAGCGATTCGCGCGAAGCTGGAAGAATTGCGGGAGACGACGTACCGGCAACTGACGCCATGGCAGCGGGTGCAGATTGCGCGGCATCCGGCGCGGCCGTACATGCTGGATTACATCGAGCGGTGTTTCACGGATTTTGTGGAGCTGCACGGGGACCGGCACATTGGGGATGACCATGCGATGCCGGGAGGGTTTGCGAGGCTTGGGGGGCGTCGGGTGGTGGTGATCGGGCACCAGAAGGGTCGGGACACGAAGGAGAATCTGATGCGGAATTTCGGGTGTGCGCACCCTGAGGGATACCGTAAGGCGTTGCGGTTGATGCGGTTGGCGGACAAGTTCGGGCTGCCGGTGGTGAGTCTGATTGACACGCCGGGGGCGTATCCGGGGATTCAGGCGGAGGAGCGGAACATTGCGGAGAGCATTGCGTTCAATTTGCGGGAGATGATGACGCTGAAGGTGCCGGTGGTGGCGGTGGTGATCGGGGAGGGCGGCAGTGGCGGGGCGCTTGGGATCGGGGTGGCGGACCGGGTGCTGATGATGGAGAACGCGTATTATTCGGTGATCAGTCCGGAGGGATGCGCGGCGATTCTGTGGAAGGACCGGAAGCATGCGCCGGAGGCGGCTGAGGCGCTGCACATTACGGCGAAGGATCTGAGCGAGCTGGGGATCATTGATGAGGTGGTGCCTGAGCCGCTGGGCGGGGCGCATTATGATCCGGAGGCGAGTGCGGCGGCGTTGCGGGCTGCGGTGATCAGGCATCTGGACGAACTGGCACCGCTGGAGGCACCGGCGCTGCGGGCGGGGCGGTATGCGAAGTTCCGGCGTTTCGGGGTGTTTTCGGGCGGGGAGTGAGGGGGAAAATTGAGGGGGAAATTGAGGGGTGGAGAGGCCGCGAGACTTCCGCTGGTCCGGGATTGACAGGGGCGGGTGGAATCGTGTCAGGTCGCGTTAGGCAGCGATTGGCTGCCGGAACCCAAAAAATCACATGTCACTTCTCGATACACTTCTTGGACTGGTTACTGGCAAGCCTGCGGATGGCCAGGCGTCGACGCTTCAGACTGCGCTTTCCGGCCTGCTCAGCCAGAGTGGCGGGCTTGAGGGTCTGATGGGCAAGTTTTCGCAGAGCGGGTTGGGCGATATCTTTTCGTCGTGGGTGGGGATGGGTGAGAACAAGGCGGTGTCTGCGGATCAGGTGCAAAGTGCGCTGGGATCGGAGCAGATTTCGGCTTTGGCTTCGCAGCTGGGGATTGATCCGTCGAAGGCGTCCGGTTTTCTGGCGACCTATCTGCCGAAGATCATCGACAAGCTGACGCCGTCCGGGCAGGTGGAAGGCGGCGGGGACACATCGGAAGGGCTGGCGTCATTGCTGCCATCGCTGCTGTCGAGCATGGGCGGGGACGAGCAGAAGCCGGCCTGAGTTGAGGTTTTGAATCGGGAGGCTGCGGGAGGCGCTGATGAGGCGTGGCCTGCGGCCTCCTTTGTTTTTTGGGATGGGCAATTGTGGATTGTCCGTTGACAAGCGGGAGTGGGAAGGTAGAATCGCGGCCCTTTTGCTGGAACTGGTCGCCTGCCGTGGCGGGTTCCGGCGAGTTCCTATTTTCTTTCACGCATATGTCGAAACGCACTTATCAGCCCTCCAAGCGGACCCGCAAGCAGCAGCATGGATTCCGCGCCCGCATGGCTTCCAAAGGTGGCCGGATGACGCTGGCCCGTCGCCGTCAGAAGGGCCGCAAGCGCCTGTTGCCGAAGGGTGCCGAGATTCACTTTGCCCGTCACACGCAGTCCTGACGGAGGTGGGCCCGGGAGGAGGTTGCCTGAGGGCGGCTGAGGTCCGGGTCTGAGATCCAATCCAGCGCGCGGCGTGTTCCGGCACGGCGCGCGCTTTCTTTTGTCCATGGCGCTTCCGAGGCCGCAGCGCATCCGCCGCACGGGGGAGTTTGGTTTGGTGCGTGCGAAAGGACGGACGTGCCGGGGGAAACTGGTGACGATCGGGTTGCTGGCGATGCCTGAGGGTCCGAGCCGTGCGGGGTTTGCGGTGACGCGGAAGGTGGGGAATGCGGTGGTGCGGAACCGGACGCGGCGGCGTTTGCAGATGGTGCTGGCGCGCTGGATGCCGTTGCTGCGCGGGAATTATCTGGTGGTGACGATTCCGCGGCCGGTGGCGGCGACGGTGAGTGCGGCGGAATTGGAGGGGGATTGGGTGCGGACGATGCGGCGTGCTGGGTTGCTGCCACCGGAGGAGGCGCCATGAAGTCGGTGATTCGAGTGCTGATCCGGTTTTATCAGCGGTTTCTGTCGCCGGCGCTGCACCGGCTGGCGGGACCTGCCGGGGGATGCCGGTATGAGCCGACGTGTTCGCAGTATTATCTGGAAGCGGTTGAGAAGCATGGGGCGATGCGGGGATCGTGGCTGGGAATTCGGCGCATCTGCCGTTGCCATCCTTGGGGTGGGTGCGGATATGACCCGGTTCCGGACATTCCGCCGCGCCGCAGGGATTGACCGCGCCAATTTTTTCTTTTCCTCACTATGAAATTGAATCGCACTGAGTGGATCGTGGTGATCCTGTGCAGCCTTGGGCTGAGCTACACGTTATTCACGCAGAAGCCGCCGGTGAAGCCGGTGGAGAAGAAGGATGTACCGACGGTGGTGGCGGGGACGCCGGGGGCTGGAGAGGCGGCGGTGAAGCCGGTGGTGCCGACGCCGGAGCCGGGTCCGGCCGCGGTGGCGGCGGAGACGTTCGATGTGGCGGGCGAGGCGGCGGTGTACACGTTTTCGAGTCTGGGCGGCGGGATCAAGCAGGTGCGGATTCTGAAGGGGCCGTATGCGGGGGAGACCGAGCAGGTGCTGAATGATCATGAGTCGCCGGCGGTGATCGGGGCCCTTGGGAACGAGCCCGGGAAGTTTGAGGATCTGGTGTACACGGTGCAGGCGAAGAGCGACCGTGCGGTGACGTTCACGGGCGAGCGGGACGGCGTGCGGATCACGAAGGAATGGGTGCTGTCGGACAAGGGACCGGCGCTGGATGGATGGGGTTATCTGTGGAATCTGAAGGTGACGCTGACGAATACGGGTGGTGGCGCGAAGACGCCGGTGCCGTACGCGGTGTTTTCCGGGATGTTAGGGAAGCTGCATGACAACGACTGGATCATGCCTGCGGCGACGTGGTATGCGGACGGCAATGCGGAGGAACAGGACGGGACGCAGTTTGAGCGGGCGACGTTTTTCGGCTTGTCGGAG
The DNA here is from genome assembly GCA_947462995.1 of Verrucomicrobiales bacterium. Lineage (GTDB taxonomy): Bacteria > Verrucomicrobiota > Verrucomicrobiia > Verrucomicrobiales > V1-33 > V1-33. Next base: position 3,811 of record CANHUG010000370.1, read on the forward strand.
CGGCGGCCGGAACGGGAAGTGATTCCGAACCGGCTGGAGAAGGTGACGTTCGGCGGGGTGCATAATCAGTATTATGCGGTGCTGATGAGTCCGTCCGAGGTGAAGGCCGGGGAGACGACTTTGTGGTCGACGCGGCACAAGGTGGTGTTTGATGATCCGGGCCGGAAGCGGGTGGAAGCGTGGGGCGTGGGAGCGGCGCTGGGGATCGGGACGGTGGGATTCAGCCAGCCTAACGAGACATTTGTGTGGAGTGGCGAAGTGTATGCGGGGCCGCGGTCGGGGACGGTGCTGAACCTGCTGGGCGGGGACCGGAATCAGGTGATGCATTACGGGTGGTTCCGGGTGCTG
>CANHUG010000371.1 GCA_947462995.1 Verrucomicrobiales bacterium
CAACCAGTTCTTCATCAGCCAGCTCGCTTACATCGCCTCCCGCCTCGACGCCATCAAGGAAGGCGAACGCTCCCTCCTCGACAACTCCATGCTCCTCCTCTGCTCCTCCATGATGAGCGGCAGCCACGATGCCTCACAACTCCCCGTCGTCGTCCTCGGCGGCGGTGGCGGTCGCATCAAAGGCGGCCGAATCCTCGACTACCGCGACAAGCCAGACCGCCAGATGTGCCGTCTCTACCTCTCCATGATGGACAAATGCGGAGTCCACCCCGGCACCTTCGGCGACGCCACCAAACCGCTCGACGAGGTCTGATCCGAATACCAGCCCAGAGCATCGCTCTGAAGTAAAGTGGCACGGGCATCCTGCCTGTGACCTAAGATCCGAATGGCACTAAGATATGGCGGGTGATCGCTGGATGTGAACCACGACTGACGGCAATCTCACCCGGAAATCTCTCTCACCTTTGCGCCGTCCTGTGTCCCAAGGGGACACCGTATACCAGCCCAGAGCAACGCTCTGGGTATCGGCCCGCCCAAGCCAGGCGTTCTGTAGGAACGCCGCATACCCTTGCATCCCTAACCGCCTGATCTTAGCGCCATTCAGGTCTGATCCCCGGCCCCCAAGGGCCTCAGAACACAAACAGAAACTCGCTCGAGTTATACAGCGCCCGGCAGAACGATCCAAGGCCCTCCGCCTCGATCATCGCCACACACTGCTCACGCTCCCACGCGTCCGGCGCACGATTGTAGAACAGCGCAAACGCCCGCTCCGCCTGCGCCGCCGCATCCGCCCCCGCCTCCTTCCGCAACCGCTCCTCGAGGATCCCCGCCTGCCCCAGCACAAACGTGCTGTTGAACAGATTCAACGCCTGCAGCGGCGTGTTGCTCCGGCTCCGCTTCGGCATCACCTGCCCGCCATCCGGACAATCAAACGAACTGAACACGCTGTCCGTCGTCTGCCGGATCCGGAATTGATAGACCATCCGCCGGAACTCCGCAGGCCCGAACTTCTCCTTCGCAAAGTAGTGCATCACGTTCTCCTCCACCACATCCATCAGATAAAACCCAGGCCCGCCCCCGCTCATCTCCAGCACCCCGGAAACCGTCAGCATCGCATCGCGAATCGCCTCAGCCTCCAAACGCCGCGGCGTGAACCGCCACAGATACTCCCCGCCCGCATCCAGTTTCAGGTTCTTCGCACTGCTCGAGTCCCCCGCCACCGGCTCGCCCGCCCCGGAACTCCGCCGGAACGCCGCACTCTTCAAAATCAACCGCTGCACGTGCTTCACCGACCACCCGCTCCTCACAAATTCATCCGCCAGCCAGTCCAACAGCTCCGGATGCGTCGGCCGCGCCCCGTTCAATCCGAAATCACTCGGCGTCGACACAATCCCCTGACCGAAAATGTAATGCCAGATCCGGTTCACCATCACCCGCGCCGTCAGCGGATGCTCCGCCTTCGTCAGCCACTGCGCAAACTTCACCCGCCGTTCCTGCTCCGGCTCGTCCACCCCCATCCCCAGCGTCCCCATCACCGTCACCACATCCGGCGCAACTTCCTCCCTCGGCTGCTGCGGTTCCCCTCGGTACAACCGGTGCGTCCTCCCAGGCTGACTGAACGTCCCCACCCACCCGCTCGCCGCTCCACTCAACGCCGCCACCTTCGCATCCACCGCCGCCAGCGACCCTAACGCCTCACGCGCCGCCGCCGCATCACTCGCCCCTAACTTCGCCACAAACGCATCCGGCGCTTCCTGCCCGCCAAACGGCATCCGGTCCTCCGACGTCGCCAGCACCGTCCACGCGCCGCTCGCCCCCAACCCCTCAAACCGGTACGACGTCGCCACCCGATCCCCGAACTGCCCGTTCCGGTCCCGCCCCCACACAATCCGCTTCACCTTCGCCTTCGCCGGCAGCACCACCTCCACCCACGCCTTCCCAGCCGTATCCGCAATCCAACTCCTATCATTCCCGCTCTGCCCGTCATTCAAATGCTCCAGCTTGTGAATCGGATAACCCGCCAGCGACCCCGACGCCTTCACCATCGCCCCGCCCGACGCCAGCGCCACATTCTTCCCGCCCTCGTCGTAGATCTCTAACTCATCCACACACGGCTCCGCCGCACTGCTCGCCTCAATCACAAACCGCACCGCCCCCACCTCCGTCGCCGCAAACACTTCCTCGTTCTCCCGCGCATTCACCGCCGCTCGCTTCGCCACCCCACCACCAGCCTCCGCCGCCTTCTGCCGCCAACCCGCCACCACTTCCCGCAATGCCGCCGCCTCTGTCCTCAAGGCCTCCATCCGCCCCGCTTCCTCAGCCCCTAGCGTCCGCCGGATCGGCCGCTCCCCGTGATTCACCCCCGCAAACACCGCCTGCATCGCATAATAATCCTTCTGCAGCACCGGATCAAACTTGTGATTGTGACACCGCGCACACCCCATTGTCAGCCCCATGAACGCCGTCGATGTCGTGCTCACCATGTCCGCCAGTTCCTCCTGACGCTGCATCAGCGACAGATTCGGATCCGGCGACTTCACAATATCATACGCCCCGGCCACCAGAAACCCGGTCGCCGCATCCACCCCCAGCGCATCCCCCGCAATCTGTTCCCTCACAAACTGATCGTACGGCTTGTCCTCGTTGATCGACGCAATCACCCAGTCCCGGTAATGATAGGCCGTCTTCCGCTCCCGGTTCGTCTCGAACCCGTTCGTGTCCGCATACCGCACCACATCCAGCCAGTGCCGCGCCCATCGCTCCCCGCGCCGCGGACTCGCCAGCACCTTCTCCACAAGCTCCGCCCACGCCTCCGGCCGTTCATCCCTCACAAATGCCTCGCTCTCCGCCGGCGACGGCGGCAACCCGTGCATCACCAGATGAATCCGCCGTACCAGCGTCCTCTTGTCCGCCTCCCCTAACGGCACCATCCCCTTCTCCTTCAGCTTCTCCCCCACAAACGCATCAATCTCATTCCCGCCCGCCACCACCCCGGGCACCTCCGGCCGCCGCACCGCCTGAAACGACCAGTGATCGGTCTTCAACTGCATCCCCGCCGCCGCTTCCTTCTCCCCCGGCATCGCCGCCCCGCCGTCAATCCACGCCTTCAACACCCCCACTTCCTCCGCCTTCAATCGATCCCCCTTCGGCGGCATCATGTGCTTCGGATCCGTCGACGTCACCATCCGGATCAGCAGGCTCTCCCCGCTGCTCCCGCGCACAAACAACGGTTCCCCCGAATCACTCCCCTTCAGAATCCCCGCCACACTGTCCAGCCGCAACCCGTTCTTCTGCTTGTCCTCCCCGTGGCAATCGTAGCAGTTCGCCTCCAGCACCGGCTGCACCTCCTTCACAAAATCCACCGCACGGCACGGCACGGCCACAGCAGCTACCAGCGGCAGAATCAATCGGATGGCCTCATTCATTGTGCCCCACCATACGCTCCCCATCACCCCGCTCTTGCCGACAACCGTCACACCGCTCCCACAGCCGCGCGACGCCGCACCAGCCACTTCCTCACCTCCTCCACCCACAACACCGGGCTCGCCACCAGTCCGATCAGCACAAAATGCCGGAAATCGATCGGCACCGTGTGAAACAACCGGTTCATCGGCCCGCTGTAAATCACCGCCGCCTGCAGCAGATTCCCCACCACCAGCCCCGCCAGCAACCACCGGTTCCGCACCATCGTCCCGTCAAACGCCGAATCCGTCGCACTCCGGCAATTCAGCACGTTGAACCACTGCGACACCGCCAGCACCGTAAACGTCTCGCTCCGCACCAGCTCCAGCGACACCCCGCTCCCCAGCCGCCACACATAATACCCGAACACCGACACCACCGACGCCCCCACCATCCCGATCATCCGCTTCAGCATCTCCGTCGTCACCAATCGCTCGTCCCGCCCTACCGGCGGCCGGTCCATCTCCCGCCCGTGACTCTCCTCCATCACCAGATTCACCGTCAGCACGCCCTCCGTCACCAGATTGATCCAAAGTATCTGCACCGCCAGCAACGGCAGCGGCAACCCGCACAACAGCGCCAGCAGCAGCACCAACACTTCGTCCACCGACGTCGTGAACAAATACAGAATCACTTTCTTCAGATTCCGGTAAACCAGCCGCCCACCCGCCACCGCACCCACC
>CANHUG010000372.1 GCA_947462995.1 Verrucomicrobiales bacterium
CCGAGGATTTTCTGGACGATGGGGATGTCCTTGGCGATGAGCTGTTCCTGGAGATTGATGGTGTGGGTGGAGATGACGGCTTTGCGGCGTTCGCGGACGGCGCAGAGGATGGAGGGGATGAGGTAGGCGAGGGATTTGCCGACGCCTGTGCCGGCCTCGATGATGACCGGGCGTTTCTTTTCGAGGGCCTGGCCGACCTCGACGGCCATGCGCTGCTGGGCTTCGCGGAATTCGAAGTCGGGGGATTGGGAGAGGAGGCCTGCGGGGGCGAAGGCCTCGTGCATTTCGAGGGCGAGGCCTGAGAGTTCTGCGGGTTCCGGGGTGGGAGCGGAGCGCGGGACGCTGAGGGGGGAGGGGACGTCGGCGGTGGGGTCCTGAGGCAGACGGTTGGTCACGGCGGCGCGGGGTTAGGGTGGGGCGGGATGTGGGGAGATCAATCCGAGCCGCGGAGGATGGCGAGGGGCGGGTGGCTGGCGATGCCGCGGCTGAGGAACATGCCGAGGGCGGTCGTTAGGGATGCGACGATGAGGATGGCGGCGGCGAGGGGCCAGAGGATGGTGGAGAAGGGGACGTTGAAGGCGAATTTGGCGAGGAGGAAGGCGTAGCCGGTGGCGAGGATGCCGCCGGTTAGGGAGGCGAGAGTGCCGAGGAGGAGGTATTCGGAGACGAGGATGCGTTGGATCTGCTGACGTGAAGCGCCGAGCGTACGGAGGATGACGCTTTCTTCGAGACGGTCGCGGCGGCCGGAGAGGAGGATGGCGACGACGATGATGGCACCGGTGAAGACGGTGAGGAGGGAGAGCGAGCGGATGACCCAGAGACCGCGGTCGAGGATGTTTTCGAGGACGGCGGTCATGGCGGCGACATCGAAGACGGTGACGCCGGAGACCTTGGAGGTGAGTTCGCGCTGGAGCTTAGCGGAGGCGGAGACACCGGCGGTGCGGGCGGCGAAGGCGTAGGTGTGGTCGAAGCCGTCGAGACTGCCTTCGGGGAAGATGACGGGGAAGCTGGCGAACATGTTTTCCCATGAGGCGGCGTGGGAGCGCTGGACGCGGCAGAGGAGGTCTTTTTCGCCCGAGCGGAACGTGAGCGTGTCGTTGAGTTTGAGTTTGAGCTGGGCCATGAGCCCTTCTTCGAGCGAGACGGGGACGGCCATGCCTTCGAGCGGGGGCATGCCGGAGCCCATGAGGTCCTTGTTCCACGAGCCGCGGTAGACATTGGTGAGGAACCAGCCGGAGGGGCGGGCGTTGCGGTCTTTGGTTTGGATTTCGTCGAGGGACTTCCCGTTGAGGGCGGCGAGGTTGAGGAGGACGATGGGGGCAGCGCCGTCGAGCTGGGCGTTGTTTTCAGCGAGGATGGCGGTGACGGCGTCGCGTTTATCGGGTTTGGCGTCGATGATGAAGAAGTTGGGTTTACCGCGGAAGGATTTGTCGCTGAAGAACGAGGCGAGGAGGTTTTGTGCGAGGATGGTGGAGAGGACGAGGGCGGTGCCGAGGCCGACGCTCATGAGGAAGACGAGCGTTTGATTGCGAGGCCGGTGGAGAGCGGCGAGCCCCTGGCGGATGGGGAACGGCCACCATGGTCGGACGATGCGGCGGGCGAGGGCGGTGACGGTGGCACCGGTGGCGGCGAGGAGGAGGAGCCCGACGGCGACAGCGACGGCGAAGCCGATGCCGATTTGGGGAGCGTCCGGGGGGCTGAGCTGGATGGCGAGCCATGTGAGGACGCCGGCGACGGCGGGGAGGAGGATCCACGTGGCGGGGTCGCGCCATGCGGATGAGCCGCCGGTGACGGAGGCGCGGACGGCGGCCATGGCGGAGACCTTACGGACGCGGAGGAGCGGGAGGAGGGCGAAGCAGGCGCAGAGGATGAACCCGAAGCCGAGGCCCATGAAGATGGTGGCCGGGTTGATTTTAGCGGCGATGGTGACTGGGAGGAAGCGATTGAGGATTGAGGGGATGGACCATGCGACGGCGACGCCGATGAGGACCCCTCCGGTTGAGCCTGCGAGCCCGAGGCCGAGGCCCTGGAGGAGGTAGATGGCGAGGGCGCGGCCGGCGGGGCAGCCGAGACAGCGGAGCGTGGCGACGGTGGGGATGCGTTCGGTGGCGTGTACCTGCATGGCGCTGGCGATGCCGACCCCGCCAAGGACGAGGGCGATGAAGGCCATGAGGCTGAGGAAGCTGTAGACGATGGAGAGGACCTGGCGGGCGGATTTCTTGCGACCTTCGACGGTTTCGAGACTGAGGCCTTCCGAGCGAAGGGCGGCTTTGTTGCGGGTGGCGAAGTCCTTTTCGACGTTGAAGCCGTCGGGGAAGAGGAGCCATGCGCGGTGGAACGTGAAGCCGGAGGATTCGGAGAGCCCGGTGTCTTTGACGAGACGGCGAGCGAAGAAGAGTTCAGGGGCGAAGGCACCCATGAGGGAGACTTGCGGGGGCGGGCGGAGGAGCGTGCCGAGGAGCGGGAGTTCGAGCGAGCCGAGTTTGAGTTTAGTGCCGGGGGCGGCGTTGAGAGAGGCGTTGAGGGCGGCGTCGGAGACGAAGCCTTCGCCGGCGAGACAGCGGGCCCATGCGTCGGGGGGATCGGTGGTGGGGGTGCCGTAGAACGGGTAGTCGGGGTCAGTGGCGCGGGCCTGGACGAGCCGGGCGGCTTTGGATTCCGGGACACGGACCATGGTGGTGAAGGCGACCTCGCGCTGGATGCGTGCGCCCTGACTGGAGAGGAGTTTTTCGGCTTTGGGGGAGAACGGGCGTTTGGCGTTGAGGTAGACATCGCCGCCGAGCATGCCGCGGGCTTCGTTTTCGAGGGCCTGGAGGAGACTGTCGCGGAGCGAGCCGATGGCGACGAGGGCGGCGATGCCTGCCATGATGGAGGCTGAGAACATGAGGAGCCGCCGACGGGATTTCCGGCTGTCGCGCCATGCCATGCGCCATGTCCATGGGTGGAAGAGAGAGAGGAGCAGCGTCATGGGGATGGTAGGCAGCCATGATGGCAGGAAGCTACGACCCCGCAAGCAGTTGGGAGAGCCTGCGGGAAGGGCGGCTGCGGGGCCTGAGGGGGCTGCGGGAGCGCGTCAGCCGATGGCGAGGGAGGCGGTGCTGTCGCCGAAGGAGTCGACGGGAGCGCCCATGCGTTCGAGCATGGAGACGTAGAGATTGCAGAGGGGTGTGCCTTTGGGAGCGGCGAAGTGGGAGCCGCCGCGGATGGTGCCGCCGCCGCCGCCGGCGAGGATGATGGGGAGATTGTCGGGTTGGTGGCTATTGCCGTCGGAGAGACTGGAGCCGAAGAAGATCATGCTGTTCTGGAGCAGATTGGAATCGCCTTCCGGGATGGCGGCGAGCCGGTCGAGGAAGTAGGCGAGTTGTTCGGTGTGCCAGCGGTTGATTTTGGCGTAGGGTTCCGAGTTTTCCTTTTTGTTCTGGTGGTGGCTGAACTCGTGGTGGCTGCCGTTCACGCCTGGGATGAGACCGGCGAAGTTTTTGCCGCTGACATCGTTAGCGAACATGAAGGTGGAGACGCGGGTGCTGTCGGTCTGGAAGGCGAGGACCATGAGGTCGAGCATGAGACGGACGTGGTCCTGGTGACTGTCCGGGGTGCCTGGGGGAGCGACGAGGTTAGCGGCGTCTGGTGAGGAGGAAGGTTTCCATTCGCGCGGGTCTGCGGCGGAGAAGAAGGCGATGCGGCGTTCGAGTTCGCGGACGGAGTCGAGGTATTCGTCGAGTTTGAACTGATCGTCGCGGCCGAGACTGGAGCGGAGGGATCGGGCGTCGTCGAGGACGAGGTCGAGGAGGGCGCGGCGGTCGGCGGCGCGCTGGAGGTCTGCGGGGGAGGCGGAGCGGCCGGCGTTGAGGACCCCGAAGAGCCGTTGGAAGGCGAGTTGCGGGTTGATTTCGCGGGCGACTGGCTGGGAGGGCGAGCGCCACGAGATGTAGGAGCCGTAGAGACGCGTGTAGCCGACGACGGAGTCGATGCCGCTGATGACGGGGTCGATGCCGAGTTCGAGGGAGGGGAGCGGAGTGAAGCGTGAGGTGGAGCGAGCGGCGACCTGGTCGAGGGACATGGAGCCGACGCTGAGGTCCTTGCCGGTGGTTTTCTTGACGAGGAGACCGGTGAGGAAGTTAGCGGTTTTGGCGTAGTGGC
>CANHUG010000373.1 GCA_947462995.1 Verrucomicrobiales bacterium
ATCGACTTCGAATTCGCCACCGCCCTCGACGACCCGCCCGCTCCAGCTCTAGCCCCATGAACCCGCCCGCCCCTCCCCCGCAGGGCGTCGCATGGTCCGGCCTCACCGACCGCGGCCGCATCCGCCCTAACAACGAAGACTCTTTCCTCGCCCTCACCTTCGACTCGGAAGGGGTCCGCTTCCTCGGCAAAAACGGCTCTGGCTCCACCACCGACGCCGACTTCGTCTTCGCCGTCAGCGACGGCATGGGCGGCGCCAACAGCGGCGAATTCGCCAGCCGCATCGCCATCGACAAAATCACACGGCTCCTCCCACGCAGCTTCCAGCACCGCGCCCTCGGCCTCCCCTCAGGCTTCTCCGATATCCTCGAAGCCCTCGTCTCCGCCATCCATCACGAAATGTCCAGTCTCGGCCGCATCTACGAGGAATGCCACGGCATGGGAGCCACTCTAACACTCGGCTGGTTCGTCCCAGGCTGGCTCTACTACGCCCACATCGGCGACAGTCGTCTCTATCACCTCCCCGCCACCGGCCAACTCCGCCAGATCACCACCGACGACTCCCACGTCGGCTGGCTCCGCCACTCCGGCAAAATCAACGAACGCGAGGCCCGCTCCCACCCGCGCAAGAACGTCCTCAGCAAAGCCCTCGGCGCTGGCCACCAGTTCACTGAACCCCAGATCGGTGCCATCAGCTGCGACCCCGGCGACCGCTTCCTCTTCTGCACCGATGGGGTCACCGACGGGCTCTGGGACCGCGGCATCTCCGAAGCACTCCTCGATCCCCCGCCCAGCTTCGCCCACCTCTCCCCCGCCGCCCGCGTCGTCCAAATGGCCGTCTCCGAAAGCGGTCGCGACAACACCACCGCCGTCGTCGTCGAAATCACCAACTGATCGCCCACCCCGCACCACCGGACTTGCCACACCCCGCCCGCACCCGGTACCTTCCTCCCCCATGCCGCCCCTCCCCCGTTCCCTGCCTCTCCTGCTCGCTTCCTGCCTGCCGTGCACCGCAGACTCCTCCTCAAGCCTAACTATCCGCTGGGAACCAGGCACGCGTCACCACCAGCGCTTCGAAATCCGCCAGAACGGGCTCCTCCCCTCCAAAGAAGGCCCGCGCTCCCAGCACGCCGAAATCACCGCCGACCAATCCGTCACCATCCGCCCACACCCCAGACAAGGCTGGACCTTCGTCGGCGTCACATGGGGCGAATTCAAACTCTCCGGCGCCAACGGCCCTGACAAATTCGCCTACGACTCCCGTAAACCTGCCTCCGGCCCCGACAAGGGCGTCACCGATGTCGGCGACACGGTCCGCGCCTACCTCGGCCGCGAATTTCTCTTCGAACGCGACGACACCGGCCGTCTCGCCGCCACCCCGGCCTTCGACACCCTCCTCGCCGACATCGTCAAACAGGTCCCCGACGCCGCCGCACCAGTCAAAGCCTTCTTCAGCAAGGCCAATGTCACCCAACTCCTCAAACTCGGCACCATCCCAGCCACCCCCACCCAGCCAGTCTCCCAGGGCGCTGTCTGGCCCTTCGAATCCAAATTCTCCATCCCCGTCGTCGGCGACCTCGCCTTGTCAGGCTCCTGCTCCCACAACGGCACCACCAAACGCGCCGGCGCCACCTGCACCGAAATCCCTATCACCGGCCGTCTCCGCCTCAGCTCCAGCACCGCCATCTCCCTCATGGGACTCAAATCCGCCAGTGGCTCCATCTCCGGCTCGGTCTGGTTCGATGAATCCATCGGCTGGGCCCGCGAATCGGTCACTACATGGACCGTCACCGCCACCCTCGGCGGCATCGCGTCCGCCGCCGACGGCTCCACCCAAAGCGTCCCGCTCCGCCAGACCACCCGTCTAACTCTCCTCAAATCCGAACGGCTCCCCTGAATCCTCTTAAACTCACCCCACCTCCGCCTTCCCCTCGTTCTCATCCAGAAACGCCGTCCGGCACAGCTCCGCATACAACCCGCCCTGCGCCAGCAGCTCGGCATGCGTCCCCTGCTCCACCACTGCCCCGAGATTCATCACATAAATCCGGTCCGCATGCCGCACCGTCGACAACCGGTGCGCGATCACAAATGACGTCCGGTTCACCATCAGGCGCTCCAGCGCCTCCTGAATCAGCCGCTCGGTCTCCGTATCCACACTAGCCGTCGCCTCGTCCAGCAGCAGAATCGGCGGGTTCTTCAACAGCGCACGCGCAATCGACAACCGCTGCTTCTCACCCACACTCAACCGCACGCCGCGCTCCCCGACCTGGGTGTCCAATCCCTCCGGCAATCGATCCACAAACCCTCGCGCATTCGCCGCCTCCAGCACGCGCCACAATTCCTCATCCCCCGCATCCCGCCGCGCAATCACCAGATTGTCCCGCACGGTCCCGTTGAACAGAAAACTCTCCTGCGTCACATACCCTATCGCTTCCCGCAGGCTCGGCTTCGACACCCCCCTCAGGCTCTGCCCGTCAATCCGGATATCTCCCCCGTCCCACTCGTAAAACCGCGTCAGCAGGTTGATGATCGTCGACTTCCCAGCCCCCGTCGGCCCCACCAATGCCACCACCTGTCCAGGCCGCGCCTCAAGGCTCACGCCCTTCAGCGTCGCCTGCTTCCCGCCATAAGCAAACGTCACCGCGTCAAACTCCACATGCCCAGCCGTCAATCGCAGCGGCTCCCCGCTATCCGCATTCCGCTCCGGCTCCGCATCCAGAATATCAAACACCCGGTCCGCCGCCGCACGACCCGCCTGCAGGATCTGATTCAATTGATGCAGCGCCCCGATCGGCTCATACAGAAACGGCATCAAAAACAGAAACCCGCCCGTGAAATCCCCTAGCGACAAGCTCCCCTCGAGCACGCGCTTCCCACCGAAATACAACACCAGCACGGTCCCCGTCGCCCCCACAAAATTCATCGTCGGACGATACAACGACCACGCCCGCATCACCCGCAAGGTCGCCACCCGCAAACGATCGCTGAACGCATTGAACCGCCCATGCTCCGCCTCCTCCATCCCATAAGCCTTGATCTGCCGGATCCCGCTGATGTTGTCATGCAGCATGCTGTTCATCTCGCTCGTCGCCTTCCTCACATGCTTGTACCGGCCCCGCGCCGTCAGGGTGTAATTCAATGCCCCCATCGCCAGAAACGGCACCGGAATCAGCGCCACCGCCGCCAGCATCGGGTCCTTCCAGAACATCGCCCCGCTCACTACCACAATCTGCAGCACCGCCACCAATCCCTGCTCTACCCCATCCACCAGCACTCGCTCCATGCTCGTCACATCCTCCGCCACCGTCGTCATCAGATCCCCAGTCGGCTTCTGATCAAACCACGGCAGCGGCAATTGCTGCAGTCTCCGGTACAAATCACTCCGAATGTCAAAAATCACATGCTGCTCCAGCGTGTTGTTGCACCGGATCCGCATCGCATTGAATAAATCCCTCCCGAAATACGCCGCCGCCGCCAGCAACACCCATGGCATCAGCAACTCCTGCCGCCCTTCCTTGATCACTTCATCAATGATCACACTCACCGCACGCGGCGGCACCAGCACCACAAGGGTCCCCGCCACTGCAAAAAATATCTGCGCCGCCGCCAGCCACGGATGCCGCTTCAGCCACGGCAGTACTCTCAGGATCGTTTTCATGGGTCGTTTGACAGCACGCAACGCGTAGCTGATCCGCCAGTAAGTCGCCCGCACCACCCGAATGCAACGGAAGATGACCCTCCTCGCCAGACGCGCCCTCCAGCTCGTCGCGGCAGTCGCGTCCATCACCCTCGGCATCAACCTCTGGCTCACCCTCCGCGCCTCCCACCGCATCTTCAACTCCACGGCCTCCATCCCCCCCGCCGACGTCGGCATCGTCCTCGGCACCAGCCGTCTCGTCGGCGGTCGCGAAAACGCCCACTTCCGCGTCCGCATCGACTCCGCCGCCGCCCTCTTAAAGGCCGGTCGCGTCAAACACCTCCTCCTCAGCGGCGACAACAAGGAATCCCACTACAACGAACCTCGCGACATGCGCGACGCCCTCGTCGCCCTCGGCGTCCCCGCCTCCGCCATGACCGCCGACGCCCTCGGCCTCCGCACGCTCGACTCCATGGTCCGCGCC
>CANHUG010000374.1 GCA_947462995.1 Verrucomicrobiales bacterium
AAGGCCTCCGCCCCATCACGGACCAGCCGCCCACCAGCCTCGTCCGCGCCACATCCACACCCGCAGCTCCACCTCGCCCCGGTCCACCGTCGCCGGCCGACCGGCATTTCAGGCAGCTCCGCTTTCAGTCGTCTCCGCAGAATATCAGTTCTCATCAGACTCCCTTTTTATTGGAATAACGCCCCCGCTCAGTTGCGTCGTCTGCCACGCCAGTTTCGGTCTCACCAGACCAATCCAGCCCCCAAGATACTGCTTCCTCATCTCCCCAGTGTCCTGCGCCGAAAATCCAATGATCTCCGGCGTCAGCAACTCGATCGTAGACCCATTGCTCACCAGCGCAACCCGGATCGAGTACTGACACTCATTCAGAAAATTCGCAGGAATCGTGCACACCGTCCTATACCGGCCAACAGGATAGCTCCTGTCCCCCCATTCATCCCGAATCAGATTCGCCGAATGAAAATTGGCCGACGCAAGGATCTCCACCCCCATTTTATCAAGTAAATGAATGCTCGCATTCAATGACAACCCCTCCTGCAGCGTCGTATACTCGATCTCAATGTCGCAGCTCCGGTCCATCACCACATTCGACGTCGCAACCCCCTCACTGACAATCCGCACGCCGTTCAGAAACACCCGCTCGTTGCCGGGCGCAGAGGCCCGCTCGCTCCACCTCACTTCCCCGGACAACACCGCCCCGGAATTGACGTGCCGCTCAACCGCCTCCCGCGTCTCTCCATCAAATTCAACCCGCCCGTGCTTCAATACCAATCCCCGGGTGCACAGCGTGTTCAAGGCCGCTAGGTTGTGGCTCACAAAAAGCACCGTCCGCCCCTCACCTGCCACATCCTTCATCTTCCCAAGACACCGCTTCTGAAATTCCGCATCGCCAACCGCCAGCACTTCATCAAGGATCAGAATCTCCGATTCCAGATGCGCCGCCACCGCAAAAGCCAGCCGGACGTACATCCCGGAACTGTAACGCTTCACAGGCGTATCAATATACCGCTCGCACCCCGAAAAAGCCACGATCTCCTCGAACTTCTTCGCGATCTCCCATTTCCGCATCCCAAGAATCGCGCCGTTCAGAAAAATATTCTCTCGCCCCGTCAGCTCAGGATGAAAACCAGTCCCGACTTCTAACAGCGACGCAATCCGGCCCTTGATGCCAATCTCCCCGCCCGTCGGCCCGGTGACGCGGGAAAGGATCTTAAGCAGCGTCGACTTCCCCGCCCCGTTCCTCCCGATGATCCCGAGGACTTCCCCCTGATTAACCTCGAAGGAAACGTCCCGCAGCGCCCATGCATAGTCGCTCTTCCCCTTCGCGGAGCGCTCATTGACCTCGCCCACTGTGAGATAGGGATCTTCCCTTCCCCTCACACGATGCCACCAGCGATTCAAGTCATGGGAAAGCGCGCCCGTACCCACCTCCCCGAGACGGTACTGCTTGGACACGTTCCGGACTGAAATGACCGCAGACATCACTGGAAAACACTTCGAAACAGGCGCGCGTCCTCGCCCCTCAGCGGGCGATCTGCCCCTCCCGGATCGAGTTCCCTACCCCCGGCACCGACGCCTCTTCCCGCCGGATCGCGGAATCCCCCTCAGCGGATATCGAAGAGAACAGAAGATTTGCATTCATACCCTCAGTATAATGAAAGGCTCAGAATCGCCAGCTGCTTTATTGCGCTTGGAGACTTTCGGAAAGTCGTAATACCTGTTTTCTTGGAATCAAATTCAGCTTGTTCATTCTCTCAATCTCCCGGTTTTTCTAAGGCTTCAGACGGTGTCCATAAACGATTTCTCGACCTTGTTGAAAATTAGTACTCCCAAGAGCAGCAGCACAGCGGTGACCGCGGCAGAAAGCCCGAGGCCGGACCACGGGATCGGCCCGCCGAGAAAGAGAGCACGGAACGACTCAATCGGGGCCGTCATCGGGTTCATCTGAATAACCCAGCGCCACTTCCCGGGAATGGCGCTCGATGGATAGATGACCGGAGTCGCATACATCGCCAGCTGGATCCCGAACCCGATGAGAAACGTGAAGTCCCGGTACTTCGTCGTCAGAGCCGAGACAATGATGCCGACTCCAAGTCCCTGCGCCGCCATCAGCAGAATCAACACCGGTGTCAGCACCATCAGCAATCCCCAGTGCGGAGCAATCGCAGCCCCTGTCACCAGATAGTATGCAAGGAAACCCAGAAACAGCGCGAACTGAATGGCAAACTGAATGACATTCGAAACCACTACCGACAACGGAACCACCAGCCGCGGAAAATACACCTTGCCGAAAATTCCTGCATTCGCCACAAACGTGTTCGATGTCTTCGTCAGACAGGTCGCAAAGTAATTCCAAGGCGTGGTCCCCGCCAGATAGAAGAGCATCGCAGGCATCCCGTCCGTCGGGATCTTCGCCACCCCGCTGAAGATGATCGTGAACACCACCGTCGTGAACAATGGCTGAATGATGAACCACAGCGGCCCGAGGATCGTCTGCTTGTAGACGGAAACAAAATCCCGCCGCACAAACATCCAGAGCAGATCCCGGTACCGCCAGAGATCCGCAAGGTGGAGATCAAACCATCCCGTGTGCGGCCGGATCACCAGATCCCACGCCTCTCCCGCCCCGCAACCCCCCGGATGCGGCTCACGTGGCGGGACTCCCGTTCCCATTGGTAAATCAGTCATAACAAAAATTACCCGACCGTTTCAACTTTCCACCCCGGACCGCCCAATGCGCCGCCGCCCGCGGCACCCACATCAGAAGTCGCTCCCTCATCATCTCATCACGCTGCCGCCCATGGCCGATCCCTCCTCGGGGAAGCCTTCCTTGCTCGTTCGTCTCTGTCTCTGCGTGTCATCTTCCACGCCGCCTCTTCTCAGGGCAGCCCGTACCGTCCCAGCGCCGGAAGGATCTCCCGCGCACTCCGGTGCCACGACCTCAAACTCTCCAGCCGCATCGCCACAAACTCATCTCCGCTCGCCACTCCCTCCAGCAGCTCGTCTCCAGCCTCCAAATGCGGCAGCAGACTCCCCGACAGCAACCCCCCAAGCAACCGACGCGCACTCGTCTCCGCCGCATAACTCGGCCTCCGCTCCCCAGCCCCGGAAACCGTCACCACCCCTCGCAACCGACCCAGAATCCTCAACCCTGTCGAAGCCGACGCCTTGCTGATCCCCGCCGCCTCCACCACCTCATTGAACGTCATCGGCGCCTTAGACAAAAACAACACCCCGTAAATCCTCCCCACCGTCCGCGGCAACCCCACCGCTGGCGCCAGCATCCCGAAATACTCAGCCACCACTGCCGCCGGTTCAACCAGCGGTTTGGGTTCACGTTCGGTTCGGCTGGTCATGCTTGAATTCCGGCTGCTTCAGGAGCCTTCGCCCCTCCCATTCTTCCCAAAATCTCAGTCTCTATCGTTGTTCAGGAGTTCCCGAACAACCGAACCTACCTCCCCTCCGCCCGAGTTCAAGATCTTTATGCCGTTCCAGACAGTTTTCTTTCGCCCCGCAATACCTTAATCATCAACAATTTATGCGCATGCAGGCAACTCGCTCGAATCCTGTCCCTCGCCCTCCTCCCCCTCCCATAGACACCCCACAATGCCAAGTAGACCCACGCTTCTTCATTAAAAATGCCCAGCAAAACCCTCCCCCACTCCCGCCGACGTCCCTCCTACCTCCCGCCCCTCCCGAACAGCATCACATACCCGGTCTTCACCACCGTCACAAAATCCAGCAGCAGCGAACAGTTCCGTATGTAAAATAAATCATACGACAGCTTCGCCCGCGCATCATTCACATCCTGCCCATAAGGATAATTCACCTGCGCCCACCCAGTCAGCCCAGGCCGTACCAGATGCCGTAGATCATAAAACGGAATCAGCTCCGAATACTCATCCGCACACGGAATCCATTCCGGCCGCGGCCCGATCAGACTCATATCCCCCTTCAGAATATTCCACAACTGCGGCAACTCATCCAACCGGAACTTCCTCAGAAATCCACCCCCTCGGATGATCCTCTTGTCGTTGCTCTCCGTCGTACCCCCTTGATTCCCCATCGTCATCGTCCGGAATTTCACAAGGTTGAACGTCCTC
>CANHUG010000375.1 GCA_947462995.1 Verrucomicrobiales bacterium
AGCCGCCCCATCCCCGGCGGCGAAAAACGCACCTGCTGCTTCTACTTCCAGGTCATCCACCCCGACGCCCTCGCCAGCGGGCTCTTCGCCCAGAACCGCACGCAGCAGCAGAACCTCAAAGCCGTCCTCGCCGACGTCTTCGGCCACGGCAACGAAAACTGCACGCTCCCCGGCCAACCCGAAGCCCGCGCCGCCGCCGCCACCGCCAAAGCCGGTGGTCTCCTCTTCTCCGCCGCAGAAATCGCCGAATTCAACGTCATCGCCCAGGAATGCGGCCAGCCAGAGTGGGACCTCAATTCCTTCGCCACCGCCTGACCGCACCTAAGCCGTCAAAGTGACACAGGCATCCTGCCTGTGACCTCACCCAACAAGCAACCGTAACAAGCAAAGTGGCACGGGCGTCCCGCCTGTGACCTCACCCAAAAAGCCAACCGTAACAAGCAAAGTGGCACGGGCGTCCCGCCTGTGACCTCACCCGATAAGCCAACCGTAGCCGCCAAAGTGGCACGGGCGTCCCGCCTGTGACCTCACCCGACAAGCCAACCGTAGCCGCCAAAGTGGCACGGGCGTCCCGCCTGTGACCTCACCCAACAAGCCAACCGCAGCCGCCAAAGTGGCACGGGCGTCCCGCCTGTGACCTCACCCAACAAGCCAACCGCAGCAATGCCGTCCCGGCCTCACCCCACCTAACATTACCCCAACCCCAACGGGATTGCTTCCCTACCCTACGTCTCCCTTGCCCTTGCCCCTTCCGCTCCTGCTTTTCTAAACACAGCCTGGCGCCGCACCCAGCCCAGCCCTCACGAAAACTCGGTCGGCTTTCCTACCGCTTCCCACGCCTCCAATTCCCCGCGCACCGCCTCAAGGTGCTTCCTCACCTTTCCAGTCGCATACGTCCCCAGCACCAGCCGGAACGGCGGCCGCTCTTCCTCACTGATCCGCACCATCGCCGCCGCCGCCTTGTCAGGGTCTCCCGGCTGCTTCCCATCCATCCCCTTCAGCAACGCCCCGAACTTCCCCGACGTCCGCGCATACGCCTCCATCGGTTCCTCCGCCCGATCCAGCGACCTCCGGATGAAATCCGTCCGGAATGGCCCCGGAATCACCACGGTCACCCGAATCCCCAGCGGCCCCACCTCCGCCGCCAGCGCCTCACACGCCAGTTCCACCCCGGCCTTCGCCCCGCCATACACCGAAAACCCAGGATAATTCGACACCGCCGCCGCCGCACCCACCTGCAGAATCCTCCCACCCCCGCGCGCCCGGAACCCCGGCAGCACCGCCCGGATCACCCGCAGCGCCCCCGTCAGATTCACCGCAATGCAATCCTCCATCTGCGCCTCCGTCACCTCCTCCAATGCCCCGTGCAACCCCCGCCCCGCATTGTTCAATAACACATCAATCCTCCCGAACGCCGCCTCCGCTCCCGCCACCGCCGCCGCCACCGACCCAGCATCCCGCAACTCCATCGCAAACGCCCGCGCCTGATCAGGATACTCCGCGCACAACTCAGCCAGCACCCCCGGATCCCGCGCCGTCAACGCCGCACAATGCCCCGCCGCCAGCACCCGCCGCGCCACCGCCAGCCCGAACCCCGACGACGCTCCCGTAATCAGCCACACCTTTCTGCCAGTTTCTTGTTCCATCATCCCTCAATTACGCCCCCAACCCTGCCCCGGGTGCCCAACCCACCCCTCCTCACACATCAATCACATCCGGCAGCACCGGCTTCCGCCTCGGCCCATCCTCCGGCGCCTCCAGATACCTCCCCGGCCGCGGCCCCCGCGGCAGCGTGATCGCCACCCGAGTCCCCTTCCCTTCCTCACTCTCAATCGTCAGCTCCCCGCCGTGGTCCCTCACAATCCGCCGCACAATCAGCATCCCCAATCCAGTCCCCGTCTTCTTCGTCGTAAACCACGGATCATGCATCGCCGCCACCGTCTCCGGTGACATCCCCTTCCCCGTATCCTCGAAACTGATCAGCACATCATACTCCGTCAGGTCACTCACAATCGTCAGCGATCCCCCCGTCCCCATCGCCTGCAGCGCATTCTTGATCAGGTTGTAGAACGCCTGCTTCATCTGGTTAGGATCCATCCGCAGCAGCGGCAATCCCGCATGCAGCCTCAAATGCACCTTGATCCTCCGGTCCTTCAATTCCGGCGCCAGAAAATTCACCGCCCCCTCGATCACTTTGTTCAGATCCGTCATCTCAAACGCCGGCTTCGTCGGCCGGATCGCCCGCAGAAACTGCTCAATGATGAAATCCAATCGCTGAATCTCACCCCGCGCCACGTCCAACTGCGTCTTCACCTGCGCATACACCGCCGGATCCGCCTTCTTCAGCTTCCGCTCCATCAGCTGCAGATGAATGTTCAGCGAATTCAACGGGTTCCCGATCTCATGCGCCACCCCCGCCGCCATCATCGTCAGCGCATTCAACCGCTCGCTCTCAATCTGCTCCTCCGCCATCTTCCTCGTCTGCGTGATGTCCCGGATCAGCATCACACTCCCTAACTCCGGCCCGCCAGCCTCCCCGTCATCAATCGGCCGCAGATAGAAATTCAAATACCGGTTCTCAGGATAGAAAATCTCCATGTCCCGCGACGCCGTCCCCCCGCGACGCCCCGCCGCAGGCCACCGGAACCCACGAATCACTTCCTCCAGCAGCTTCCCCGACGTCTGCTCCGCATCCAATCCGAAAAACCCGCACGCCGCCCGGTTGATGAACGACACCCTCCCGTCCGCATCACACACAATCACCCCTTCCTCCATCGCCTCGAACACCTGCTCGAAAAACCCCTTCTCCCGCAGCAGCCGCAGCAGTATGCCCTGCATCTCCTCCTGCGGCAGCCTGTCAATCCGCGAGATCAGCTTCTCCAGAAACCCTGACTTCATCACCCGGCTCATGTCCGCCGCGCCTCCCCCCCGTTGATGCTCAGGAGGCCGTTCATCATCTCAACCACGGTCGCCTGTTCCCGACTCACCCTTCGCCCGCGGCTCCGCAGCCACTCGGTCCGCAGCCCCGGAACTCGTCACAAACGGCCCGCCCGCCAGCGGCGCAACCCCCGTAAACGCCACGTCCGGCACGTCCGTCGACTTCCCAGCCAGCGGAAAATCCTTCCGCAGCGGATAATGCGGATAACCATCCCACATCAGAATCCGCCTCAAATCAGGATGCCCGGCAAACCGGATCCCCATCATGTCGTAAACCTCACGCTCATGCCAGTCCGCCGTCGGCCAGATGTGCGAAACCGTCGCCACTTCCTCCTCCGGCACCACCACCTTCACCCTCAAATGCATCTTCGCAGCAATCGAATACAACTCATACACCATCTCAAACCTCGGCTCCTGCCCCAGATGATCCACACTGCTGATATCAAGCAGCAGATCAAACGCCAGCTCGTCCCGCAACCACCCCATCACCGCCACCAGACTCTCCGCCGTCACCACCACCGTCTGCTCCCCCCGAAACTCGGTCTCTCCAGTCACAGCGGCAGGAAACTTCTCCTTCAGGGCTTTCACAGATTCAGCAGCGGTCATGTTGATTGATATTACGGGTCTCCCCCTGCCTAGGCCGCAGCCGCCGCCTCCGCAATGGAGTTTTGCCACTCCCCGCTCATCCCCTGCCTCCACTCCCGCACTTTCCTCCCCACCTTCCGGTTGCCGCCCCCCAACCACCATGACAGCCTCTCCGCTCATGCGCTCCCTCCTCGCTCTCCCAGCCGCTTTCATCGTCCTCCTGCTGCCCGCCTGCCGCAGCACCCGCCCGGTCGACCCCGCCGCCCCAGGCGCTCCCGCCAAATGGTCCAACGTCAACCCGACCGCCATCCGCGCCGAAGACCGCGCCGCCGTCGACGCCTTCTACAAAAATGGCGGAACCGGTGGCTTCCACCTCGCCCCGGACCAACTCAACGGCCCACTCACCGCCCAAAACGCCTCCTTCATCGTCGACCTCGACTCCCAACAGGCCTACCTCTACCAGGGCAACCGCCTCGCCGCCTACTCCGCCATCTCCAGCGGCCAGAAATACTACCGCACCGAAACCGGCGACTACACCATCGGCCAGAAAGACCTCAACCACCGCTCCACCACCTA
>CANHUG010000376.1 GCA_947462995.1 Verrucomicrobiales bacterium
CGGCGTCAGCGACGCATTCGTCTCGGCCCCCAGCAACCCGCCGCCAGTCAGCCACGCCCCATCCGCAAAATCAGGAGCCATCCACGTCCCCTCAGGATTCACCCCGTCCGGATCCGCCGCCTCCCTCCAGAACTTCCAGGCATCCGTGTAATTCACCGGCATCCCCGTTATCCGCAGGTCCACCTCCGGATTCGCCACCGGTTCCTCCGCCCGCGCCGGTTCCACATACCCAGGCGTCCCCAAAGCCGCCGTACTCGCACGCCAGTTCCTCCAGTCATCCCCCTCCCGATCAGGATCCACGATCTGCAGCGAATGCCCCGCCCCGTCAGCCGACAGCGGCCACTCATCCGAATCGCCGAACGTCAGCCCGCAATGCTTCGCCCGCGCCGCATCCCGCAACTCAATGCTGTCCCCGTTGTTCCCCAGTGATCCCGTCCACGGCCCAAACACCCGCACCGATGCCGGTATCCCCGGATACGCCGCACGCGTCGTCGCCTCATCCGCACTGCTCACCACAATCCGCTCATACTCATTGATGAAATGCGCCGCCGTCCGCGCCGCATCAAACCCGGGAAAGTTGTACGCAATCCCTCCCCCAAGCACCCACTTCGCCATGTCATGCCGGTTGCTCGTCAGATTCTGAATCTCCACAAACTCCGGCCTCCCTCCCGGCGGATTATACATCACCTCCGTAAAAACTACCTGTCCGGCTCGCACTCCAGCGGCAGTCCCACACAGGACAACAAGCGGCACGAGACTCTTCAAAAGGGATCGTTTCATGAGAAATTCCAGAGGTTCAAAGACGGGTGAATGCAAAATCGCCCGCCTGCTCCACAAATAAGCAGGCAGCGAAAAAAGGGGGTGTCGGAAAACTACCGGATCCGGCCAATCCACGGCAATCATCAATTTGCAGAAACTCCGCGACTGCGGACGATTTCCATCGCGGCAACCAGGCTGATTTCTGGAGCGCTTCCCTCCCCAACACGTTCAGCGTCCAACCACTCCCAGCGCCTCCGCACGCTCAAGATCCCCCGGATGCTTCGACCGCCACGCCGCACGCTCCGGCACCGGCCGCGCCGCCGCATACGCCCGCCAGAACCTCTCACCGCAATCCCCCCGATACCCCGCCGCCACACACCACCCCTGCGCCCTCGCATCCGCCCGCAGCTCCCGACCCCGCTGCCGCACCCGCCACACCGCCAGATCCCCTCCCACCACCGCCACCACCCCAGCCCCCAACCCCAGCCACCCATCCCCACTCACACCCCCAACCGCCACCGCTCCCACCGCCCCCACCACCAATCGCAGCACGTCCTCCCCACGCTGCCCCCGCACGTCCCCTCCCACCACATGCGCCATCTCATGCGCCAGCGCAAACGCCAGCAGGTCATCCTCCCCGGCAAACGCCAGCAACCCAGTCGTCAACGTCACCACCCCTCTCCCATCCGCATGCGCATTCGGCACCCAACCCCGCACCACCCGGAACTCCCACCCCATCACTCCACCCGGCCTCGGAACCACCCCAGCCAACCGCCCACCCACCCGCTCCAATCGCACCTTCCCCTCCTCCCGCACCTCCCACCCACGCCCCTCCCCCACCGGCAACACCCCCGCATCAGGGGCCCGGCATCCCGCCACCATCCCGAAAATCATCAACTTCAAGATCGCCACACGCATGGTCTCAGCTCCAAAAAGCACCCGCTTGTGAAATTTTTCACAAATTGCTCTTGCCCGGTTTTTTACCGGGCTCCAATAATCGGCCATCCTCGTCGCGAACGGGGTCAACTTCCAACGAATTCGCCTGCTTGAGCCTGCTCGACCTGCTGATTGTCCTCCCCATTCTCGCGGCGGTCGTAATGGCGTTTGGTTTGCCTGCACGCCCCGCCGCTCTCGCCGCCGCCTGCGCTAACCTCGCCATCGGACTGCTCCTCGCGTTCCGCTTCGACTACGGAAACGCCACAGCATTCCAATTCGCCGCGATCCGACCGGTCCTCGATAACCCGGCCATCGGTCTCAACGTCGGCATCGATGGCATGAGTCTCGTCATGGTCCTGCTCACGGTCCTCGTCACCTTCGCCGCCATCTGGATCCGTCCAGCCCGCGGTACCGACGACGCCCTCTACTACGCCAGCAGCCTCCTCATCGCCGCAGGCGCAGCCGGTGCCTTCGTCTCCACCGACCTCCTCTTCTTCTACGCCTTCCACGAACTCGCCCTCATCCCGACGTTCCTCATGATCGGCATGCGCGGCACCGGCAACAATAAGGACGCCGCATGGAAAATCACCATCTACCTCGGCCTCGGTAGCCTCGTCCTCCTCGCAGGCCTCGCCTTCCTCATCACCGCCCCGGCCGGCGGGGTCTCCACCTTCGACATGACGAAGCTCGGCGCCCTCACCCGCACCATCGAAGGCCCCGTCCAGGAACGCATCTACCTCGTCCTCCTCCTCGGATTCGGCACGCTCGTCTCCCTCTTCCCCTTCCACTCATGGGCCGCCCCGGCATACGCCGCCGCCCCAGCCCCCGTCACCATGCTGCACGCCGGGGTCCTCAAGAAATTCGGCCTCTACGGTCTCCTCCGCGTCGCCATCCCCATGCTCCCCCTCGGCCACAGCGCCGAATGGATCCAGCACCTCCTCATCGTTCTCCTCGTCGGCAATATCCTCTTCGTCGGCCTCGTCACCATCGCCCAGAAGGAAGTCGACACCATGCTCGGCAACTCCAGCGTCATGCACATGGGATACATCTTCCTGGGCATCGCCAGCGGTTCCGCCATCGGCTACTCCGGCGCCGTCCTCCTCATGTTCGCCCACGGGGTCTCCGTCGCCCTCCTCTTCGCCCTCAGCGCCTCCATCCGCGAAAAGACCGGCACACTCCAGTTCCACCGCCTCGGCGGTCTCGCCCAATCCGCCCCTTTCCTCGGCCTCGCCTTCGGCATGGCCGCCTTCGCCTCCATCGGGCTCCCCGGATTCGCCAACTTCGCCGCAGAAATCAATATCTTCTTCAGCGGCTTCGCCTCCAAATCCCCAGACCACTTCGGCTGGCTCCAGACCGGCACCGTCCTCGCCCTCTGGGGCGTCGTCATCAGCGCCGTCTACATGCTCCGCGCCTTCCGCGCCGTCTTCAAAGGGCCGCTCCCGGACTCCCTCAAATCCCCTGTCTCGGACCTCACCCTCTCCGAACGCATCCCCGCTCTCCTCCTCCTCGCCGCTCTCCTCCTGACCGGCTTCGCCCCCAATCTCCTCCTGCGCGCCGTCAACCCCGTCGTCCAGGCCATCACCGCCGCCGCCGCGCGCTGACCCAGCTCCTCCCATGCCGGCCTATTATCTGGAAATCGCCCTCGTCGTGCTCGGCCTCGTCCTGCTCCTCGCAGAGACGTTCACCCCCGCAGGCAGCAAGCGTCTCGTCGGTCTCGCCGCTCTCGCCGCCGTCACCGTCGTCTTCTTCCTCCTCCTCACCGTCAAACCCCACGGGCTCTCTACCGACGGCATCTGGCGCTTCTACAGCGACGACAAACTCGCCCTCTTCTACAAGGGCCTCGCCCTCGTCACCACCGCAGGCGTCCTCATCCTCAGTCTCGATTACGCCCCGGTCCTCGCCAAATTCAGCGCCCGCGCCGGTGGAGGCCCCGCTATCGGCGAATTCTACTGCCTCCCGCTCTTCGTCTGCACAGGCATGATGTGGATGGCCTCCGCCATCGACCTCTCCACCATCTTCCTCAGCCTCGAACTCACCACCATCGGCTTCTACATCCTCGTCGCCTACATGCGCCGGAATGTCGGATCCCTCGAGGCCGGCGTGAAATACCTCATCCTCGGCGCGCTCTCCACAGGCTTCCTCGTCTACGGCTTCACATGGCTCTACGGCGTCACCGGCCAGGTCACCCTCGCAGGCATCGCCAACGCCCTCCCCTCCGCCCCCAAGGCACCCGCCCTCTTCGCCTTCGCACTCATCCTCGTCGCCCTCTCCTTCAAGGTCGCCGCCGTACCCTTCCACCTCTGGGTCCCCGACGTATACCAAGGCGCTCCGACCCCAATCACCGCTTTCCTCTCCGTCGGCTCCAAAGCCGCAGGCTTCGCTGTCGCCGGCCGGCTCCTC